>NZ_JAEIJE010000006.1:0-275607 GCF_016772095.1 Comamonas sp. NyZ500
GCTAGGGTTAATGCGTGGGTCAGATTGAGATGGAAAAACCGGGGGCTAGTGGGTCACTTCTGGGTGGAAATCAACACTCGATGATCTTCCTCCGCCGGATGTACTGCAGCAAGAGATCATTGAGCACCTGGAGGCTGCTTTGGCGGCTTTCCGAGATGTCGCTGTGAGCTTGCCAAGGTTTCCCCAGAAGGATGCTGCATGAGTGAAATCAACCTCTTTCGGTTGGTTGATGGCCAAGCCACCAAACTCCACGGCCATCAGTCAGACTTGGAGCGACCGCTTCAAAAGCTGATTGAGGGAAATCTCGAAACCATGTTGGGGATCCGATTTCTGGCTTCAGAGTACAGCACGGGTCGACTGCATGCTGGGCGTATCGATACGCTTGGCCTGGACGAGAACAACTGTCCTGTGATCCTGGAGTACAAGCGGGCAGCGCACGAGAATGTGATCAACCAAGGGCTGTTCTATTTGAATTGGCTGATGGATCACCAAGCGGACTTCAAATTCTTGGTGTTGGAGAAGTTCGGTAAAGACGTGGCTGAGGCAATCGATTGGGGTGCGCCACGCTTGGTTTGCATTGCCGCGGACTTCAACAGATATGACGATCATGCCGTCCAGCAAATAGGGCGCAACATTGAGCTGATTCGGTACAGAAAGTTCGGTGAAGAGCTTCTACTACTTGAGCAAGCCAGCGTTTACTCCAGTCAAGAGCGCCGATCTACAGGTACGAAGGTCACTCAACCATCCCCAAAGGATGCTGTCGCGATCACCGCCACAGTCAAGGCAGTTGGGCCAGACAAGTCCTATGCTGACCTGGTGCCAACGTTGTCAACAACTCTTACGGAGTTGCTGGCCACCATCGAGGACTACATCTTTTCTCTTGGTGATGATGTTCAACGTAAGGAGCTGAGGCTGTACGTTGCGTTCAAGCGGCTAAAGAACTTCGCGACGATCGTTCTGCAGAAGAATCGCTTGTTGCTGTACCTGCATTTAAACCCCAAACAGTCTGGACCTTTGCCTCCGAACGCTCGTGATGTGAGTGATATCGGGCACTGGGGCACAGGCGATCTAGAGGTCGCGATCGCGAATCAAACGGACTTAGATGCTGTGAAGTCGCTGATCACGATGGCCTACGAGGGGCGCTGACCAATCAATTTGATCTGCTGAAGCGTGTGTTCATGCAGATTCTTCGATCGGCAGCAACCGCTGCATAGCAGCCATAGACTTCAGACTGTGCAAAAAAAAGAGCCCGGAGTAATCCGGGATCTTTTTTCATCAACTTTGTCAAAGTTTTCACCAATGGTGGCATTCGACAAACATCAAACGTCGATATTCCCCGCCCGCAACGCGTTGTCTTCGATGAAGTTGCGGCGCGGTTCGACCTCGTCGCCCATGAGCATGGTGAAGACGCGGTCGGCCTCGATGGCGTCGCCGATCTTGACCTGCAGCAGGCTGCGGACGTTGGGGTCCATGGTGGTTTCCCAGAGCTGCTCGGGGTTCATTTCACCCAGACCCTTGTAGCGCTGGCGACCCGTGGTGCGCTCGGCTTCGGAGATCAGCCAGGCCATGGCCTGACGGAAGTCGCCGACCTTTTCGGTCTTGGCCTTCTCGCCTTCGCCGCGCGTGACCTTGGCGCCTTCGCCCAGCAGGCCGACGAAGTTCTGCGCTTCGTCGGACAGAGCGGCGTAGTCATGGCTGCGCACGAACTCCTGGGTCAGGATGGAGCTCTTGATATTGCCGTGGTGATGGCGGCTGATGCGCAGGATGGGGTGCTCGCTGTTGGGGTCGATCTCGGCCGTCACATCGGCGGGCACGCCGGTGGTGGTCAGCTCGCGCAGCTTGGCTTCCAGAATCGGGGCGCACTCCTGGGCTTCCTCGATGGTGTCGAGCTTGATCTGCACGCCGTCGGCAATGGCGCGCAGGGCTTCGGCATCCATGAAGTTGGACAGGCGCTCGATGACGGTTTCGGCGGCCAGGTGCATGTTGGCCAGCTTGGCCAGCTCTTCGCCTTCGACGGTGCGCGGATTGTCGCCGCCGGTGTTCACGCTGGCATGGTTCAGCGCGATCTTGAGCAGGTATTTGTTGAGGGCCGGGCCGTCCTTGAGGTAGAGCTCTTCCTTGCCGTTCTTGACCTTGTACAGCGGCGGCTGGGCGATGTAGATATGGCCGCGCTCGACCAGATCGGGCATCTGGCGGTAGAAGAAGGTCAGCAGCAGGGTACGGATGTGGGCGCCGTCCACGTCCGCGTCGGTCATGATGATGATGCGGTGGTAGCGCAGCTTGTCGGGGTTGTAGTCGTCGCTGCTGCTCTTGCCCGAGTCTTCGCTGACCTTGCCGATGCCGGTGCCCAGGGCCGTGATCAGGGTGATGATTTCCTGGCTGGACAGCAGCTTTTCGTAGCGGGCCTTTTCCACGTTCAGGATCTTGCCGCGCAGCGGCAGGATGGCCTGGAACTTGCGATCGCGACCCTGCTTGGCGGAGCCGCCGGCGGAGTCACCCTCGACGATGTAGATTTCGCACAGCGCAGGATCTTTTTCCTGGCAGTCGGCCAGCTTGCCGGGCAGGCCCATGCCGTCGAGCACGCCCTTGCGGCGCGTCATTTCGCGGGCCTTGCGCGCGGCTTCACGGGCGCGGGCCGCCTCGATGATCTTGCCGCACAGGATCTTGGCGTCGTTGGGGTTTTCTTCGAGGAAGTCGGTCAGGCTCTTGGCCACGATGTCTTCCACGGGCGCTCGCACTTCCGAGCTGACCAGCTTGTCCTTGGTCTGGCTGGAGAACTTGGGCTCGGGCACCTTCACGCTGAGCACGGCGCACAGGCCTTCGCGCATGTCGTCGCCGGAGACTTCGACCTTGGCCTTCTTGGCCATTTCGTTGTCGGCGATGTATTTGCCGATCACGCGGGTCATGGCGGCGCGCAGGCCGGTCAGGTGGGTGCCGCCGTCACGCTGGGGAATGTTGTTGGTGAAGCACAGCACCTGCTCGGCATAGCTGTCGTTCCACTGCATGGACACTTCGACACCGATTTCGGTGCCGGGAATGCCGCCATAGGTTTCCGCTGGGCGCGAGCCGTTGGCATGGAAGGTGGTGGGGTGCAGCACCTTCTTGGTGCCGTTGATGAACTGCACAAAGCCCTTGACGCCGCCGGCGCCCGAGAAGTCGTCTTCCTTGCCGTCGCGCTCGTCCTTCAAGCGGATGCGCACGCCGTTGTTCAGGAAGGACAGCTCGCGCAGGCGCTTGGCCAGAATCTCGTAGCGGAACTCGAAGTTCTCCTTGAAGATTTCCTGGTCGGGCAGAAAGTGCACCTTGGTGCCGCGCTTGTCGCTGGCACCGACCACGCGCATGGGCGAGACTTCGGCGCCGTCCACGACTTCGATCAGGCGGTTTTGCACAAAGCCGCGCGAGAAGTCGATCTCGTGGCGTCGGCCGTCGCGGCTGACGGTGAGCTTGAGCCAGACGGACAGCGCGTTCACGCAGGACACGCCCACGCCGTGCAGGCCGCCCGAGACCTTGTAGCTGTTCTGGTTGAACTTGCCGCCGGCGTGCAGCTCGGTCAGCGCGATTTCGGCAGCCGAGCGCTTGGGCTCGTGCTTGTCGTCCATCTTCACGCCGGTGGGAATGCCGCGGCCGTTGTCGATGACGGACAGCGAACCGTCGGCATGGATGGTGACCAGAATGTCGTCGCAGTAGCCGGCCAGCGCTTCGTCAATGGAGTTGTCCACGACCTCGAAGACCAGGTGGTGCAGACCGGTGCCGTCCGAGGTGTCACCGATGTACATGCCTGGGCGCTTGCGCACGGCTTCCAGGCCTTCCAGGATCTGGATTGCGCCTTCGCCATAGCCGCCTGCATCTGCGGCGGTCTGGGTGTCTGGCTTGTTCTCTTCGGTCATGAAATTACCTTGCTGCTACAAGGTCAGGAGCTGTTGGCGCCTGACCTGCATAACTTTCAAATGAATACTTGCCTGAAATCATTACAGGACGAGCGGTAGCTGCTCCTGTTATTTCAGGCAATGAAATGGCTGGCTGCGTTCGGTCCACTCAGATGCGCATGGGCATCACGACGTACTTGAAGCTTTCGTTCTCGGGGATGGTGACCAGCGCCGAGCTGTTGCCGTCCTGCAGATCGATCTTGACCATGTCCTGGCTCATATTGGTGAGCACATCGATCAGGTAGGTCACGTTGAAGCCGATCTCGATGGTGTCGCCACCGTAGTCGATGTCGAGTTCGTCCATGGCCTCTTCCTGCTCGGCGTTGTTGGACGCCACGCGCAGCGTGCCAGGCTCGACCGACAGGCGCACGCCCTTGAACTTGTCGCTGGTCATGATGGCCGTGCGCTGCAGCGATGCCAGCAGCGGGGCGCGGCCCAGGGTCACGCTGTTGGTGTGGTTGCGCGGGATGACGCGGTTGTAGTCGGGGAACTTGCCCTCGACCAGCTTGGTCACGAACTCCATGCCGCCAAAGGTGAACTTGGCCTGGTTGTTGGCAAACTGCATCTCGATGACGGGCTGGTTCTCGCCGCTGGCGTCCGACAGCAGGCGCTGCAGCTCCAGCACGGTCTTGCGCGGCAGAATCACTTCCTGCTTGATGGGCACTTCCACGTCCAGCGTGGCGCTGGCCCAGGCCAGGCGGTGGCCGTCGGTGGCCACCAGGCTCAGGGTGTTGCCTTCGGCGACGAACAGAATGCCGTTCAGGTAGTAGCGGATGTCCTGCACGGCCATGGCAAAGGAGACCTGGCCCAGCAGGTCCTTGAGCACCTTCTGCGGCACGCTGAAAGCGGGGCCGAAGGCGGCCGATTCCTGCACCAGCGGGAAGTCTTCGGCGGGCAGGGTCTGCAGCGTGAAGCGGCTCTTGCCGCCTTTCAGAATCATCTTGGACTGCTGCGTCTCCAGGCTCACGGTCTGGTCGCCGGGCATGGTCTTCAGGATGTCGATCAGCTTGCGGGCACCGATGGTGGTGGTGAAGTCGCCGGCGTCGCCGCCCAGTTCGGCCGTGGTGCGGATCTGGATTTCCAGATCGCTGGTTGTCAGCTGCAGTGCATTGCCGGTCTTCTTGATCAGCACATTGGCCAGAATGGGCAGCGTGTGGCGGCGCTCGACAATGCCGGCCACCGATTGCAGGACCGCGAGAACTTTGTCTTGTGTGGCTTTCAGGACGATCATGTCAACCTCAGTGATTTAAGTGCGCATTTGTTTTGACGCGGCGGCATCCGCAGGGCTGGGCGGACGCTCCCTCATGCCGCGTGAATTCCCCATTTTGCCCTGTGTGAGTGACATTCATGGGGGAGTTTTTCAGAGCGTGGTCATGATCTCTACGTCGGCGCGAGCAGATCGTGAACACGCTCTTAACCCTTGAGCGTTTGTTCCAGCACATGCAGCTGCTGGTTCAACTCGGTGTTGGTCTGGCGCTCGCCCGCAATCTTGCGTACGGCGTGCAGCACCGTCGTGTGGTCGCGGCCGCCGAACAGCTCGCCGATCTCGGGCAGGCTTTTTTGCGTCAGCTCCTTGGCCAGGTACATGGCAATCTGGCGCGGCCGGGCAATGCTGGCCGGGCGCTTCTTGCTGTACATGTCGGCCACCTTGATCTTGTAATAGTCAGCCACCGTCTTCTGGATGTTTTCCACAGAAATCTGGCGGTTCTGAATACTGAGCAGATCGCGCAGCGCCTCGCGGGCCAGCTGGATCGACACTTCCTTCTGGTTGAAGCGCGAATAGGCCAGGATCTTGCGCAGCGCACCTTCGAGCTCACGCACGTTGGAGCGCACGTTCTTGGCCACGAAGAAGGCAACTTCCTCGGGCATGTCGGCGTTCTCGGCACGGGCCTTGTTGATCAGAATCGCCACGCGCATTTCCAGCTCGGGCGGCTCGATGGCCACCGTCAGGCCTGAGTCGAAGCGCGAGACCAGGCGCTCGTGAATATTGGCCAGACCCTTGGGGTAGGTGTCGGACGTCATCACGATATGGCTCTTCTTGGCCAGCAGGGCCTCGAATGCATTGAAGAATTCTTCCTGCGTACGGTCCTTGTTGGCGAAGAACTGCACATCGTCGATCAGCAGCAGGTCGAGCGAGTGGTAGCGTTCCTTGAACTCGTCGAAGGTGCGGCGCTGGTAGGCCTTGACCACATCCGAGACGAACTGCTCGGCGTGGATGTAGAGAATCTTGGCGTCGGGCTTGTCCTTGAGCAGCTGGTTACCCACAGCATGCACCAGGTGGGTCTTACCGAGACCGACACCGCCATAGATGAACAGCGGGTTGTAGAGATGACCGGGCGAGCCTGCCACATGCATGGCGGCCGAGCGCGCCATGCGGTTGGCCGTACCTTCGACCAGCGTCTCGAAGGTGAGAGCCGGGTTCAATCGGGTGCGGAAAACCGGTGCGCTGGCCTCTTCGCTGGTGACGGTAGGCACGGCGACATTGTGCGTTTGCGGTGCAGCCTGCTGAGTCGATGAAGGAGGGCGCACATAAGTACGAACAACGCTTTCCCGCTGAGCAAGTGCTAACTCAAGAGTGACAGGTTGGCCGTAGAGCGACTCCAGCATGGCCGAGATGCGGCCCGCATACTGGGCACGGATCCAGTCCAGCTTGAAGCGGTTGGCCACATAGACGGTGACCTTGGAAAAATCTTCTGCAACGAGTGCCGTCAGCGGCTTGATCCAGGTGTTGAATTGCTGCTCTGGCAGCTCCTGACCCAGTTGCTCAACGCAGACCTGCCACAGGGCCTGGCCTGCATCATTGGTTGGTTCCTCTGTCATTGTCAAAAGTCTAATTGTGGATAGGAGGAACAGTTGCGGGGTTGGTATTGTAGCTTTTGCGGAAGTTATCCACAAAATATCAGAAGGCTGTCCCCGACTCCGGTGCGTTATAGGCTGCACATCCTAATAGATTGGCCGCCTGCTGTTTGTAAAGAATCTCTGGGCCGCGCAGGTGCTTGACGGGATGCCCCGTGAGTCCTTAGCAAATTCAAGGGTCATTGCATCAAAGGCGCAACGCTGTGATAATCCCCGGTTTCCCTGAATGTGTTCAGGGTGATATGAGCCGGGCGCCTTTTTTGTGCGCGCGCGCCCAGTTGCTTTAGGAGCTGTGGCGGGTGCTTTGTTCCGTTTGTTGCCTTCTGGTCCGATGACATGCACGGCATGTGAAAAAATATCGGGTTTGGCGGTGACAGTGTGCGGCGCAAAACCGGAATGGTCGGGCGCAGACATGGCGCCTTGCCGACGCAAATACTGAACCTTCTCAAGGAACCAACATGAAACGTACTTACCAACCTTCCAAGATCCGCCGCGCCCGTACCCACGGTTTCCTGGTCCGCATGAAGACCAAGGGTGGCCGTGCCGTGATCAACGCACGTCGCGCCAAGGGCCGCAAGCGTCTGGCCGTCTAAGGCCGGCGTTGGCTAGCGGTCTGCTCATTCGCTGCGCTGAAGGCCTCTGAACGGAGGCTCTCCTATGCAAAGGCTGAAAACGCGTCCGCAATTCCAGGCCACCATGTCCGCGGGCACGATTGCCCGTACCCCGCACTTCGCCCTGCATCGCATGGAGCTGGTGGCCGAGGTTCCCGACATGGTTGCCAACCCCAGGACAGGGCCCGGATCGAACGATCCGCAGGCCCTGTTTGGCATTGGTGCCGTGCGCAAGCAGGCCTGGCTGGGTGCCATGGTGCCCAAGCGCTGGGCACGCCGCTCGGTCACGCGCCACACCATCAAGCGCCAGATCTACGCGGTGTCCTCGGATTACGAGGATGCCCTGCTGTGTGCTTCCTATGTGGTGCGCCTGCGCTCGGGGTTTGACCGTAAGCAATTCGTCAGTGCAACTTCGGATCAGCTCAAGGCAGCGGTCCGCAAGGAACTGCAACAGCTTTTTGCGACCGGGGCGCGCCGCCTGACGCAGGCCCGTCAGACCGCCGAGGCGGAGGTGAATTTGAAGAAGAATTCACCTCAAGCCATTGATGGTAAAGCGCAAAAAGCTACTGATTTAATAGCAAATCAGCCGGAGAACCAGCCATGATGCAGCGACTGCTCATGGCTGTAGTGCGTGGCTACAGGCTGCTGCTCAGTCCCTGGCTGGGCTCGGCCTGTCGCTTCGAGCCGACCTGCTCGGCCTATTCCCTTCAAGCGCTGGAGCAACACGGCGCTGCGGTAGGCTCTTATCTGACGGTGCGCCGGCTGGCGCGTTGTCATCCGTGGTGTGACGGAGGGCATGATCCCGTGCCACAGCAAAAGCCCAGGCTGTTTTCCTTTCTGGACGATGCCTCGGACTCTTCCGCGACCACCCAACCTTCCTCACCTAAGAAGTCTTCATGAACGATATTCGCCGCACCATACTGTGGGTGATATTTGGCTTTTCCATGGTTTTGCTCTGGGACAAGTGGCAAATCCATAACGGCAAAAAGCCCACCTTCTTCCCATCGCCGCAGACGGTCAGCGCGCCTGCTGCGGCCGATGTCAAGCCTGCTGACGTCAGCGTGCCCCAGCCCGCAGCAGCAGCTTCTGCCGGCGATGTGCCCGGTGCCGCCAATGCCGCGGCTCAGCCCGCAGCAGCCGTGACGCCCCGTCAGGATGTGATCGTGGGCAGCGATGTGATGCGTCTGACCTTCGACAGCGAAGGTGGCACGCTGAAAGCTTCCGAGCTGCTCAAGTACTCCGACACCGTGGATGACAAAAAGCTCATGCAGGTGTTCGAGGAAAACGCCAAGCGTGTGTATCTGGGTCAGACCGGCCTGATCGGCGGCAACTTCCCCACGCACAAGACTCCCATGACCGTGATGCCCGGCGAGCGCGAGCTCAAGGACGGTCAGGACAGCGTGCAAGTGCGCTTCGAGTCGGCCGACCAGGGTGGCGTGAAGCTGGTCAAGACCTTCACGCTCAAGCGCGGCTCCTATGCCGTCGATGTGCAGCACGATGTGGTCAACACCGGCTCTGCCGCCGTGAACCCCCAGCTGTACATGCAGCTGGTGCGCGACGGCAACAAGCCCGAGCATGAGTCCACGTTCTACTCCACCTTCACTGGCCCGGCCGTCTATACCGAAGCCAAGAAGTACCACAAGGTCGAGTTCAAGGACATCGAGAACGGCAAGGCCGAAGTCGACAAGGCATCCTCCAATGGCTATGTGGCCATGGTGCAGCACTACTTCGCCAGCGCCTGGCTGCTGGCCGATGGCATCCAGCGTGACAACTTCGTGCGCAAGGTGGGTGACAACCTCTACGCCGTGGGCATGATCACGCCCGTGGGCACCGTGGAGCCCGGCCAGACCAAGACCGTGAGCTCGCGCCTGTTCTCCGGCCCTCAGGTCGAGCCCATGCTGGAAAAGCTCTCGCCTGGTCTGGAACTGGTCAAGGACTATGGCTGGCTGACGATTCTGGCCAAGCCGCTGTACTGGCTGCTGTCCGAGCTGCACAAGTTCATCGGCAACTGGGGCTGGTCCATCGTGGCCCTGGTGGTGCTGCTGAAGATTGCCTTCTACTGGCTCAACGCCAAGGCTTACTCCTCGATGGCCAAGATGAAGGCCATCAACCCCCGCATTCAGGAAATGCGCGAGCGTCTGAAGGACAAGCCCCAGCAGATGCAGCAGGAGATGATGCGCATCTACCGCGAGGAGAAGGTCAACCCCATGGGCGGCTGCCTGCCCATCGTCATTCAGATCCCTGTCTTCATGGCTCTGTACTGGGTGCTGCAGTCCAGCGTGGAAATTCGCAACGCGCCCTGGATTGGCTGGATTCATGACCTTTCGGTGCCGGATCCCTTCTTCATCCTGCCGCTGCTGATGACTCTGTCCTCGCTGCTGCAGACCGCCCTGAACCCCGCTCCTCCTGACCCCATGCAGGCCAAGATGATGTGGATCATGCCGCTGATGTTCAGCGTGATGTTCTTCTTCTTCCCCTCGGGTCTGGTGCTGTACTGGCTGACGAACAACATTCTGTCGATCGCTCAGCAGTGGATCATCAACAAGCGCATGGGCGTGCCGCCTCAGTTCAACCTGCCGAAGTTCGGCAAGGCTGCCGAAGGCAAGTAAGCACGGCGCCAGCGCCAACAAGAACGCCACCTGAAAAGGTGGCGTTTTTTTATGCCCGCTTGAGTAGTGCAGCGGGCCTGCCGGCCGCTTTACTTGCCGATGCAGAAGCTGGAGAAGATCACCCCCAGCAGGTCGTCGGAGCTGAATTCGCCGGTAATCGAGTTCAGCGACAGCTGTGCCAGGCGCAGTTCCTCGGCCAGCAGATCCAGATGGGCGGATTGAGCGGCCAGCTGCTCGTCGGCCATCTCCAGATGGGCATCCACGGCCTGCAGGGCTTCCACATGGCGGGCGCGGGCCAGGTACAGGCCTTCGGGGGCGGATTGCCAGCCCGCCACTTCCAGCAGGCGCTTGCGCAGCGCATCCAGGCCATCGCCGGTACGGGCCGACAAGGCGATCTGCTCGGCATTGAGCTGGGCGGTGTGGCGGGACTGCACGTCGGCAGCCGCCATATCGGTCTTGTTCCAGACATGGATGACCGGTACCTGCGCGGGCAGCTTGTCCTGCAGGGTGCGGGCGATATCGGCATCGGCTGCCGCATAGTCGGCCTGTTCCACGCGGGTCAGGTCGTGCAGGAAGAGCACGGCATCGGCCGCTGCAATCTCGTCCCAGGCGCGTGCAATGCCGATGCGCTCCACCTCGTCATCGCTGTCACGCAGGCCTGCGGTGTCGATCACATGCAGGGGCACGCCTTCGATCTGAATCGTCTGCTGCACCTTGTCGCGCGTGGTTCCGGCAATGGGGGTGACAATGGCCAGCTCGGCGCCCGCCAGCGCGTTGAGCAGCGAGCTTTTGCCCGCATTGGGCTGGCCGGCAATCACCACCTTGATGCCCTCGCGCAGCAGCGCGCCCTGATGGGCGCGTGCCAGCACGGCAGTGACCTGGGCGCGCAGGCGCTCCAGCTGGCCAAAGGCATCGGCCTTCTGCAGAAAGTCGATTTCCTCTTCGGGGAAGTCCAGTGTGGCCTCCACCAGCATGCGCAGATGCACCAGGGCATCGCGCAGCACATGGATTTCCTGCGAAAACGCGCCGGACAGCGAACGGCTGGCACTGCGCGCGGCGGCTTCGGTGCTGGCATCGATGAGGTCGGCAATCGCCTCGGCCTGGGCCAGGTCGATCTTGTCGTTGAGAAAAGCACGCTCGGTGAACTCGCCGGGCTGGGCCAGGCGCAGCCCAGTCAGCACCGGCTTGCCGTCTTCATTGGCGCTCTGTGCTGCTTCCAGACAGCGTGCCAGCAGCAACTGCAGCACCACGGGGCCGCCATGGGCCTGCAGTTCCAGCACATCCTCGCCCGTGTAGCTGTGCGGGCCGGGAAAGTAGATGGCCAGGCCATGGTCTATGGGCGAGCCGCCCGCGTCCCTGAAGGGCAGATAAGTCGCTTCGCGCGGTTTCAGCTCCTTGCAGCAAAGCGTCCGTACCAGCGCAGCAATGCCTTTGCCGGAGACCCGAACAATGCCCACGGCACCACGCCCCGGAGCGGTGGCAATGGCGGCAATCGGGTCGTTGTGGCGGGGCAGCATGGGCGGACTTTCGGTCGAGAAGAGAAGCCGCGAATCATAGCCCTGCGGGTCAAGTCCTAGAAAGTCAGTGGTGAGCGCTGCTTGGGCGGCTATTTAACAAAAGAAGTATTTCATACAATCGTCACAAATCTGTCACGAAATATGAATATATCTTCCTTTGCAATGAGACTGGGCTCTCTAATCGCCTGGATATTGCTTTTTTCACCTCCGTTTCTCATTCGCTCATATGGAAAAGAAGTGGGCTACACGCTGTTGGCCGCGCTGTTCTTCTATCCTTTGGCGCTGTCCCGAAAGTCTCTGGCGATCTGTATTCCACTTCTGATTTTTATCGGCGCTGCGAATATTTTTCATGCCCAGTTTTTGGGAAACATGATCGATGAGTTTTCCCTTGCCACGGTGCTGCGCACCGAAGCTCATGAGGCTGCCGAGTTCCTGAACTCCATCAATCGCCAGATGATTCTTGTCGTGCTGTGCTGGCTGGTGGCAAGTTTCGGATGTGGCTACTTTCTCTTTAAAAACTGCAAGGCTGGAGCAGCTCCATTTCAGAAATGGGAGAAAAGAATACTGCTGGGCATAGGATTGCTCTGGACCAGTTTTTTTGCCTTTGGCATGACTCAGCAGTTCACCGTCAATGACTATGTGCATAAACTGCGTCATATCTACCCCATGCATATGGCCAAGGCTGCAGTGCGTTATGGCGATCTGGAAAAAGAGGTTTTCTATCAGCCGACATTGCCTGCCAGGCCAAGTGCATCTCAGGCGAACACCTTGGTGGTGATTATTGGTGAGAGTGCCAGCAGCCATCGCTGGTCACTATTGGGCTATCAGGAAGACGATACCAATCAGTCACTGAGGCAGGTTTCCGGTTTGCGGACCTACAAGGTCATGGCTCATGGCTTCAACACGGCAAAGGCACTGCCCTATATTTTGACGGGGCAGTCTGCTTTCGACAGCCAGAAAAATGCCTCGCCTTCGTTCCTGGATTTGGCTCGGCATGCTGGCTACAAGACCTTTGTCTTTTCCAACTCCAGATTCAATGACAAGAGCGAGGATATGTACTCGCAGATATTGCGTCGCTCTGCGGATGTCTATGCCAAGGTGGGCAATGGGGCACATGACGAAGTGATGACGACTTGGCTGGAGAAGTCGCTGGCGGATGACGCGTCACATAAGCTAGTGGTTCTTCATACCTATGGCAGTCATCCCGATATCTCCCAGCGCTACCCTCGTTCCCGCTATGAGGGCGCAGATTCATACGATAACTCGATTCGCTATACCTCGGACCTGCTGGCCGACTGGATTCGCATGCTGGATGAAGCGTCTGACGCGCCCAGCGCGCTGCTTTACGTGTCTGATCATGGCCTTGGAGTTCCTCCTTGTGTGGACAGCCCTCGCCAGGGCAATGATCAGTCAGTGCTGGAGGTGCCACTGGCATATTGGACGAACGAGGCAATGAGGGGTCTGCAAGGGAGTGAAGAGGTGGCGATCTCTGAAAGTCCTATGGCACACAGCACGACTCTGGCGCCCGAGATATTGATTGCAGCTCAGGGATACGACGTCAGCACGGCGATGCCGCATTTGCAGGACAGCCGGAAGCTGCATTTCGATGGCGTGCCTTATGCCGAGCTCTATCGCGACGATGCCTGCACGCCCTGAGGTGCAAAATCTCCATGTGTTATGCATTGTTCGCATAATGTTATGATTTTGTTTGCATTGTTATTGAACAGTCATGGCTGTTTGACCTTAAACGCCGAGCTGCACCCCCTCTTTTTTTGATAGCACTCGGCCTACAATCCAAAATCCGATTTCATCGTCCGCAGGAGCGCAGGGGCCGGGCTGTGTGCCCATAGAGAGTCCTTACTGCGGATGACTTACTTTGCGAGCTGGAGACCGCTGATGTCCGACACCAAGCCCATTACCTCGATTGATAAACGTGCGTTGCTGCGTCAGGCGGCACTGGAGTATCACGAGTTCCCCAAGCCCGGCAAGGTGGCCATCACGGCAACCAAGCCCATGGCCAATCAGCATGATCTGGCCCTGGCCTACTCACCCGGCGTGGCTGCGCCCTGCGAGGAAATCGTCAAGGACCCCGCTGCGGCCTTCAAATACACCAGCCGCGGCAACCTGGTGGGCGTGATCTCCAACGGCACGGCAGTGCTGGGCCTGGGCGACATCGGTGCGCTGGCCTCCAAGCCCGTGATGGAGGGCAAGGGCGTGCTGTTCAAGAAGTTCGCCGGCGTCGATGTGTTCGATATCGAAATCGACGAGAAGGATCCGCAAAAGCTGGTCGACGTGATTGCTGCGCTGGAGCCCACCTTCGGCGCCATCAACCTTGAAGACATCAAGGCACCCGAGTGCTTCTTTGTGGAGCGCGAGCTGCGCAAGCGCATGAACATTCCCGTCTTCCACGACGACCAGCACGGCACGGCCATCACCGTGGCAGCGGCCATGGTCAACGCGCTCAAGGTCGCGGGCAAGAAGATCGAAGAGGTCAAGCTGGTGGCTTCGGGCGCCGGCGCCGCGGCTCTGGCCTGCCTGAACCTGCTGCTGGAAGTGGGCCTGAAGCGCGAGAACGTGTTCGTGACCGACATTGCCGGCGTGGTCTACGAGGGCCGTACCGAGCTGATGGATCCGGACAAGGCGCTGTTTGCCCAGAAGACCGAGCTGCGCACGCTGGGTGAGGTGATCGAGGGCGCCGACGCCTTCCTGGGCCTGTCCGCCGGCAACGTGCTCAAGCAGGACATGGTCAAGAAGATGGCGGCCAGGCCCATCATCTTCGCGCTGGCCAACCCCAACCCGGAAATCATTCCTGAAGATGTGAAGGCTGTGCGCGACGACGCCATCATCGCCACGGGCCGCACGGACTACCCCAACCAGGTCAACAACGTCCTGTGCTTCCCCTACATCTTCCGTGGTGCGCTGGACTGCGGTGCGACCACCATCACCACCTCGATGGAGATCGCCTGCGTGCATGCGATTGCCGCGCTGGCCCAGGCCGAGCAGTCCGAAGAAGTGGCAGCCGCCTATGTGGGCGAGGTGCTGAGCTTCGGCCCCGAGTACCTGATTCCCAAGCCCTTCGATCCGCGCCTGATGCTGATCGTGGCGCCCGCCGTGGCCCAGGCTGCGGCCGAAGCCGGTGTGGCCAAGCGCCCCATCCAGGACATGGATGCCTATCGCGAGCATCTGAAGACCTTTGTATACGCCTCCGGCACCATGATGAAGCCCATCGTGCACGCCGCCAAGAAGGCCACCAAGAAGCGCGTGGCCTATGCCGAGGGCGAGGAAGAGCGCATCCTGCGCGCGGCCCAGATCGTGGTGGACGAACGCATTGCCCGCCCGACACTGATCGGCCGCCCCGCCATCATTGCCCAGCGCATCGAGAAGTTCGGCCTGCGCATGAAGGAAGGCGCCGACTACGACGTGGTCAACGTCGAGCATGACGAGCGCTACCGCGACTTCTGGCAGAGCTATCACCGCATGACGGAGCGCAAGGGCATCACCGCGCCCATCGCCAAGATCGAAATGCGCCGCCGCCTGACGCTGATCGGCTCCATGCTGCTGCACAAGGGCGAGGTCGACGGCCTGATCTGCGGCACCTGGAACAACACCAATGTGCACCTGAACTACATCGATCAGGTCATCGGCAAGCGCAGCGGCGTGGCCACCTATGCCTGCATGAACGGCCTGCTGCTGCCCGAGCGCCAGGTGTTCCTGGTGGACACCCACGTCAACTACGACCCCACGGCCGAGCAACTGGCCGAGATCACCATCATGGCCGCCGAGGAAATGATGCGCTTCGGCATCAAGCCCAAGGCTGCGCTGCTGAGCCACTCCAACTTCGGCTCCAGCAACCAGCCCAGCGCCGTCAAGATGCGCCAGACCCTGGAGCTGCTGCGCGAGCAGGCGCCCTGGCTGGAAGTGGATGGCGAAATGCACGGCGATGTGGCCCTGGACGGCAAGGCCCGCGCCAAGCTCATGCCCAACAGCACGCTGCTGGGGGATGCCAACCTGCTGGTGTCGCCCAACATCGACGCCGCCAACATCAGCTACAACCTGCTCAAGCAGGCTGCCGGCGGCGGCATTGCCGTGGGCCCGGTGCTGTTGGGTGCGGCCAAGCCCGTGCATGTGCTGACTCCCAGCACCACGGTACGCCGTATCGTGAACATGACGGCGCTGACCGTGGCCGACGCCAACGTCAGCCGTTAATTACGCGGTAAAAACAAAAGCCCGCCGTGCATGGAGCACGGCGGGCTTTTTTGTGCCTGCGGCGGGGCTTACCAGGTGCGGCTGACGCCTGTGTCCACCGTGCCAAAGATTTCCACGCCGCCGGAGCCGCTGGAACTGGAGGAGGCCGGCATGGTGCCGGAGCAGGCCGTCAGCGCCAGCGTGGCGGCTGCTGCGGCCAGGGTGAGCCATTTGCGCATCTGCATTTCCTTGTCCGCATCCATTGCGGCTTATGGCCCATGGTAGCGGGCCGAAGATACCCTGCCGTAACAGCTTGTTATGCCTGAAATTGGTATGAAACCAATTCAGGATAAGCATTGGCAGCTATCAAATTTGATCAGGTCTCCAGATACAGCTCGGCCAGCCGCTCGCGTGCAGCACCGTCTATACCCAGAACCTGTGTCAGATAGCGGTCCACGCTGCCATGCTGGGCGCGCACCACATCGACCGAGGCCATCAGGTAGGACGGCTGCACGCGCCACAGCGCGTCCAGAGCCTCTTCGGACAGCTGGCCGTACATCTGGGCGGGGCGTCTGAAGTATTGATTGGTCAGCAGATAGTCTTCCATGATCTGCTCCTCGTCCACACCCAGCGCCGTCAGCAGCAGGGCAGCGGCCCAGCCCGTGCGGTCCTTGCCGGCCGTGCAGTGAAAGACCAGCGGCGCATCGCTGAGCTGCAGCAGCGCGAGGAACTGTGCAAAGCGATTGCCGTACACGTTCACAAAGCTGCGGTAGGTGTCATGCATCAGCTCCTCGGTATCGCGGCTGCTGAGGTTGCGGCCCTGCTCCATCATGGACTGGGCGCGCTGCACTACCGTGGGCTCGACGACCAGGGCATGGCGTTCGATCCTGGGCCAGTCATAGGATAGATGCGCGCTTTCACCTTCGCCGCGAAAGTCCGCGCTGCGGTGGATGCCCAGCTTTTGCAGCTGTTCCAGGTCCTGCTGCGTCAGATGCGCCAGATGGGCGGAGCGGTA
Source organism: Comamonas sp. NyZ500 (assembly GCF_016772095.1). NCBI lineage: Bacteria > Pseudomonadati > Pseudomonadota > Betaproteobacteria > Burkholderiales > Comamonadaceae > Comamonas > Comamonas sp. NyZ500. The sequence goes on from NZ_JAEIJE010000006.1 coordinate 16,720, forward strand.
CAGCTTGCCCCATTGCAGGCGGCGGCCGTCCAGGCCCCGATATCCGCCCAGATCACGGAAATTGGAGGCTCCCGAGAGAGAGACTTGGCGCGCTGGGCGCTCCGTCAGCAGGTCGTGGTTCAGTTGCATATCACTGCTTATAGCGGATTGCAAAGACCCGTCCATGTCATCCGTGTTACCCAGCGGCGGCGCATGCATCGTCGGCCCCGACGAAAAGCGCCGCCTGCCTTTGACCTCAGTGGCTGGTCGTGCTGCCGCGCAGCATGTGCTTGAGCAGCTTGCCGGTCGCGGTGCGTGGCAGCGCGTCACGGACTTCAAAGATGCGCGGAATCTTGTAGCGAGCCAGCCTGGTCTCCATGAACTGGCGCAGATCCTCATGGTCCGGCGTCTTGCCGGGCTTGAGGGTCAGCACTGCCACCACGGTCTCGCCCCATTCGGGATGAGGGCGGCCGATGACGGCCACGTCCTGCACATCGGGGTGGGTGCAGAGCACGTCTTCCACTTCCTTGGAGTAGACGTTCTCGCCGCCGGTGACGATCATGTCCTTGAGTCTGTCCACGATGTAGAGATAGCCGTCCTCGTCCACGCGCGCCAGGTCGCCGCTGCGATACCAGCCCTGGTCGTCCAGCACGGCGGCCGTGGCCTCGCGGTTGTCCAGATAGCCTTGCATCATGGCCGCAGAGCGCAGGCAGATCTCTCCCACTTCGCCGGAGCTGCACAGGCTGCCGTCCTGACGGCGCACTTCCAGTTCAACGCCGGGTATGGCGCAGCGACCTATGGAGCCTGCCTTGGCCACGGCTTCTTCGGGATAGAGCACGGTGCCCAGCGGGCCCGATTCGGTCATGCCATAGACCTGCATGAAGCGGTCGCTGCGATAGACCTGAGCCAGCTTGCGTGCCATGTCCGCGCCCAGAGGGCCACCGCCGTAGGCCCACAATCGCATGGCGCTGAAGTCGTAGCTGGCCACATCGGGCACCATGGCCAGCGGAGCCAGAAAGGCAATCGGTGCGCCAAAGGTGAAGCTGATGCGTTCCTGCGCCAGCGTCTCCAGAAACTCCCTGGGCGCATATTCGCGCATCAGCACGGCGGTGCCGCCCATGAGCAAGGTGCCCAGGAACCAGTTGTTCAGTGGAGACGAGTGCCAGATGGGCATGGCGATCAGCGTGCGCTCCGTGGGCGCCAGCGAGGTGGCTGCCGCTGCACACAGGGCGGCATGGAAGACATTGGCATGGCTGTGCAGGCAGCCCTTGGGCTGGCCCGTGGTGCCGGAGGTGTAGAGAATCTCGGCCAGAGCGTGTGGCGCAGGTCGGCCATGCTCGTCGCCGCAGGGCGCAGCCTGTGCCAGCAGCTCATCGAAGCAGTCCAGGCCCTCGGCGGCAGAAGCTGTGCTCAGCCACTGTATGTCGGCCAGCGGCTGTGGTTCGGCCTGGATGGCGGTGATCAGCGAAGCGCGCGCACCATCCACAAGGCATAGGCGGGCACCCGAGTGGCGCAGTATGTAGCTGACCTCCGGGGCCTGCAGCTTGTGGTTGATGGGCACGACGACCGCGCCCAGCCGCCAGGCGCCAAGCAGCGCAAACACAAAGCTCGGGGTGTTGAAGCACAGCAGGCCTACCTTGTCGCCCTGGCGCACGCCTTGCTCATAAAGCACGGTGGCGGCTCGGCGGCCGGTCTGCGCCAGCGCGGCATAGCTCCAGTCCTGGCCGTCGGCGCGCAGCGCCAGTTTTTCGGGGCGCGTGCGTGCCTGCTGGTCGAGCAGGGAAATGAAATTCATCATTGCTGGCGTCCTCCTCAGCCTGTCCAGGCATTGCGCAGCAGGGCGGCTGGGTCGCTGCTGCCGCAGGCAACACCTGCCACCGGGCCCCAGTCCGGGTCGAAGCGGCTGCCGATGAAGGCCGAGGCACTGTCGCTGCCCGCATGCTGCAGCATCAGCGTGGCTTGCACCGTGGTGGCCAGGCGCAGGGTGAAGCGGCGCGCTTCGCGCTCCAACTCCTGCGGGGGCAGGGTGACGGCCTCGCGCAGCTTGTCCACCTGCGCACGCAGCACGGCTTCCTCCGAACCGACTTCACGCAAATGGTCCAGCAGCAGATGGGCGTCGTCCGGATTGCGGGCAATGGCGCGCAGCACATCCAGGCACATGACGTTGCCCGACCCCTCCCAGATGGAGTTGACGGGTGCTTCGCGGAACAAGCGCCCCATGGGGCCGGTCTCCACATAGCCGTTGCCGCCGAAGACTTCCATGGCTTCGCCTGTGTAGCCCACGGCACGCTTGCAGTTCCAGAACTTGGCGGCAGGCGTGACGATGCGGCGCCAGGCCTGATCCAGGGCGTCTTCGGAGCCAAAGCGTGCTGCCAGATCCATGGCCAGCCAGGTGGCGGCTTCGGATTCCAATGCCATATCGGCCAGCAGGCCGGTCATCACCGGCTGCTCTACAAGGGGCAAGCCGAAGGCATGGCGGTTGCGCGTGTAGTGCAGGGCCTGGACCAGGGCCTGGCGCATGAAGCCTGCACTGGACAGCGCACAGTCAAGGCGGGTGTAGGTGGCCATTTCGATGATGGTGGAAATGCCCCGGCCTTCCTGGCCTATGAGCACGCCCCAGGCGTTGTCGAACTCCACTTCGCTGCTGCTGTTGGAGCGGTTGCCCACCTTGTCCTTGAGGCGCTGGATATGAATGGCGTTCTTGCTGCCGTCGGGCCGCCAGCGTGGCACGAAAAAGCAGGTGGGGCCGCGCTCCTCGGTCTTGGCCAGCACCAGATGCCCGTCGCACATGGGGGCCGAGAAGAACCACTTGTGGCCGGTGATCAGGTATTCCTCGCCCCAGGGGCCGCTGCTGCCCGATGGGTTCAGGGCCACGGCACGCGTGGTGTTGCTGCGCACATCGCTGCCGCCCTGGCGCTCCGTCATGCCCATGCCCACGGTGATGGAACGCTTGCCCTCGGCGGGGATGTCGCGCGCGTCGTAATCGGTGGATTCCAGCAGCGGCCCCAGCACCGCATTGAGTTGCGGGTTGATGCGCACCAGCGGAATGCTGGCCTTGGTCATGGTCGTCGGGCAGGTTGAGCCGGACTCGATCTGGCTGTGCATGAACAGCGATGCGCCATAGGCGGCCCAGGCCGTCTGCCGCTTGTCGGTGAAGGGCAGGTTGGAGATGCCGTTGCGCCGTGCAATCGTCATCATCTGGTGCCATGCAGGGTGAAAGCGCACCTGGTCGATACGGTCGCCCGAGGGCGAATGCGTGTGCAGCTCGGGCTCGAAGTGATTGGCTTCTTCTGCGGCGCGCAGCGTGGCTTCGGCGCCGTATTCCGCGCCCTGGCGTTGCAGCTCCGGGTCGCGCCACTGTGCGCCGCCGCGTGTCACGGCACGCTGCAGCACCGGATCGCTGGTGTAGACGTTGTAGTCCTTGAGCTCCGGAGCCTGGTTATGGGGGTGGATGCCAGTCATGATGTCTCTTCCTTGCTATGTGGCCCTGCCCGCAGCAGGGCGCAGGGCTTTGTGATTTCTATGTCATGCGCAACTGGCGGTCAGGGGCCGCCAGGGTGCGGGTTCAGGATGGCCGCTTCATCTTGCAGCTGGTGTCCAGGCTGGCCGCCGGTGCGGAAACCGTGCTCACGGGCTTCCATCCCAGGCCCGTTCCTTCCTGGTCATGCACCACGGCCTTGCTGTCCACTTGTTCCCAGCTCAGCACATGGATGGGTTGCTGGGCCTGGTGATCGCTCTTGCGCATTTCCACGGGGCCGTTGATGCCCTCGAAGCGCATGCCCGACATCCTGGCTGCCACGGCAGCAGGTTCCACGGACTTGGCCTCGCGAATGGCCTGGGCCAGCATCAGCATGGCGTTGTGGCCCAGGCCGTTGATGAAGTCCTCGTTGAACTGGCGCTTGAAGCCCGGCAGCAGCGGGTTGCTTGCCAGTGGCTCAGAGTTGGGGCTGAAGGCCGAGATCAGCTTGACCCTGCCTTGCCCTGCTGCCCCCATGGCGCTGGGCACGCCGAAGTTGTTGCCGTTGAGGGTGTAGAAGTCCGTGCTCAAGCCAGCTTCGCGTGCGGCCCGCACGATCAGCGCCAGGTCTGCACCGAAGTCTGCGGTGATGACGGCATCGGCCCCGGATTGCTTGATCTTGGCGATATAGGGGGAGTAATCCTTGACCTGGCCCAGCGGGTGGAAGTCATCGCCCACGATCTTCAGGTCGGGGCGCTTGGCCGCCAGCATGCTGCGTGCGGCGCGCGAGACTTCCTGGCCGTAGGCATAGTTGGGGTTGAGCAGAAAGACCTGCTTCACCTGCTTTTGCCCGGCCAGATAGGAGGTCAGCGCGGCCACCTTCATGTCCGAGTTCGCATCGGTGCGAAAGTGCCAGTAGCTGCACCTGGCATTGGTCATCTGCGGTGCCTGGGCCGCATAGTTCAGGTAGATGATTTCCTTGCCGGGGTTGCGGCTGTTGTGCTTTTCGATGGCTTCCTGCAGTGCCAGGCCCACGGCCGAGGAGCTGGCACCCTGCACCACATAGCGGATGTTCTGTCCGATGATGGAGTTGAGCTGGCTCAGCGCCTCCTGTGCGGAGAGGCGGTTGTCGAAGGGAACGACCTCGAACTTCACGGCACCGGCCCAGCTTTGCTCGTTGGCAAGCTTGGCGCTGTACTGGAAGCTCTTGAGTATGTTCAGGCCCAGCCCTGCCATGGGGCCGCTCATGGCATCCAGCGAGGCAATTTTCACCACCGTGGCCGGCTGCGCATGAACGAGTGATGCGCAGGCCAGAGCCACTGCCGCCAGGGGAGTGGAAATACGAGGGTGCATGCTTGTCTCCGTCCTCTCATAAGAATTTTTTATTCACCAGGCCGCAATGCACAATGGCATCGAGGTACCTGTCAAAAATTCTAGGAAACCGTGCAAAAAAGGTGTTCGGATTTGGCCAGCATGAAACCACGCACTCCTTCGACCGCGACAGCAGGGCGTCGCCGCCCTTTGCAGTCCCGCGCGCGGCAGACGTTTCAGGCCCTGCAGGACGCCTTTGTTCGGCTTTTGCTTGAGCGCAGTTACGCGGAAATCACCGTGCGCGAGATCGTCCTGGTGGCGGGCACCGGGCTGGGCAGCTTCTACGAGTACTTCTCGGGCAAGGAAGACCTGGCCAAGGTCTGCCTGCATCTGCGCTCCAAGTCGCTGCTGCTGGGCATTCGCGGCGTGACCGGCAGTCATTCGGGCCAGCCGCTGATGCAGATTGCCGAGGCGGTGATCGAGTCACAGCTGCAGGCGCACCGCGAGCGGGCAGATGAATGGGGTGCCCACTATCTGCTGGAGCGCCACTATTCCACTTCCGAGGCCTACCGCAAGATGTTCGAACGCTTTGTGGATGCCTGGGCCGCAGCCATAGAGCAGGCCGTCGATCTGCCCCCGGACTACCCGGTGCGCGATGCTGCACGGGTGAGCCAGTGCATTCTGTACGGCCTGTTCAATCACAGCTATCTGGCCGCCGATGCACCGCCGGATCTGGACTTGCTGCGCCAGCGCGCCAACACGGCCATATCCGGTTATCTGAACGCCTTGCGCTGCGCTGCCTGAAATGAAAAAGACCGCCAGCGGCAAGCCGTGGCGGTCTTGGTTGGTCATTGCGGCAGGGCTGGCGATCAGCTCACATGCTTGCCCACAATGCCGGCCAGCTCGAACATGCTGATCTGCTCCTTGCCGAACACCGGCTTGAGCTTGGCGTCGGCGTTGATGGCGCGCTTGTCCTTGGCGTCCTGCAGGCCGTTGGCCTTGATGTAGTCCCAGAGCTTTTTGATCACGTCGGGGCGCGAGGTGGGTTCGCTGCCGATCACGGCGGCCAGGTCGGCGCTGGGCTTGAGCGTGGCGCTCACGGTGCGGGGCTTCTTCACCGCAGCGGTCTTGGTCGCTGTCTTGGCCGCCGTCTTCTTGGTCGCCGTGCCTGTCTTCTTGGCGGCAGCCGTCGTGGTTTTGGCCGCCGCTGCGCCGGCAGTCTTGCGTGCCGGGTATTTGCCTTCGCGCTGCTCGAACTCGAAGTTCACCTTGCCCGCAGCACCATCCCAGACCAGGAAGGCCTTGAAGTTGCGGCGCGTGCGGTTGGAGACGAACTTCTCCAGCAGATCGGTCTTGCCGGTCTGCAGCAGCTTGCTCATCTGCTCGCGTTCGATGGGCTGCTGCAGGATGATCTGGCCGCTCTTGAAGTCGCAGCTGGGCGTGGTCTGGGCCAGCGTGGGAACGGCCTTGGAGCAGACATAGTTGGCGCCATGCTCGAAGACGGGCGAGCCGCACTTGGGACAGGGGCCCAGGCTTTGCTGGTGGGCAAAGTCCACGATCTCGCCCGTGTCCTCGGAGTCCTTGTCGTCACCGAAGTCGAATTCCAGCTTGAAGTTGCTGTTTTCCTCGTCACGCACGATGGCGACCTCGGCCACGAACGGCCAGCCAGCCTTGGAGCGGAAGCCTTCCAGCGGGCCGATGCGGCGCTCGCGCAGCAGCTGCTCGGCCTCGGCCGTCTCGAAGGTGCGGCCGGCAGGGGATTTGGTGAACGAGAAGCCGCAGCCTTCGCTGGCGCCATTGGCGCCCGTGCAGGCATAGCGGCGGTAGTTCTCCTTGACTACGCCGCCGCAGTTGGGGCAGGGCGTGGAGAGCGTCGCGTAGTCGCCGGGAATGGTGTCGCGGTCGTATTCCTTGGCCTTCTTGACCAGCTTCTCGGTCATGGCCTGGATCTGCTGCATGAAGGCTTCGCGCGAGAGCTGGCCTTTTTCCATCTGCGACAGCTTGAATTCCCATTCGCCGGTCAGGTCGGCGCGGCACAGCTCCTCGACTTCCAGGCCGCGCAGCAGCGTCATCAGCTGGAAGGCCTTGGCCGTGGGGATCAGCTCGCGGCCTTCGCGCAGCATGTACTTTTCCGTCAGCAGGCCTTCGATGATGGCCGCGCGCGTGGCTGGCGTGCCCAGGCCTTTTTCCTGCATGGCTTCACGCAGCTCGTCGTCGTCGATCTGCTTGCCGGCGCTTTCCATGGCGCCCAGCAGCGTGGCTTCGGAGTAGCGTGCCGGCGGCTTGGTCTTGAGGCCCTTGACATCGGCGTGGTGGGTGCGCGGCTGCTCGCCGGGCTGCACGGCCACCAGGGGCTGGCCCTTGTCGCCTTCCTTGGCGTCCTCCACCTCGTTGGCGGCTTCCTTGCCGTAGATGGCCAGCCAGCCCGGCTTGACCAGCACCTTGCCCTCGGTCTTGAAGCTGTGCTGTTCCACCTTGCTGATGCGTGTGGTGACCTGGTATTCGGCGCTGGGGAAGAACACGGCCATGAAGCGGCGCACGACCAGGTCGTACAGCTTCTGTTCGGCTTCCGACAGGCCCGAAGGGGCCTGCGTGGTCGGGATGATGGCAAAGTGATCCGACACCTTGCTGTTGTCGAAGACGCGCTTGGTGGGGCGGATGTAGTTGTCGTTGATGGCCTGCTGGGCAAAGGGCGCCAGATGTCGCATGCCGCTGGTGGCCAGCATGTCGAAGGTCTGGCGTGCCACGGGCAGATAGTCCTCGGGCAGGGCGCGCGAGTCGGTACGTGGGTAGGTCAGGGCCTTGTGGCGCTCGTACAGGCTTTGCGCCAGCGCCAGCGTGGTCTTGGCCGAGAAGCCGAACTTGCCGTTGGCCTCGCGCTGCAGGCTGGTCAGGTCGAACAGCAGGGGCGAAGCCTGGGTGGTGGGCTTGCTTTCCTCGGTGACGGCGGCCGGCTTGCCCTGCACGGCGGCGGCAATCGCTTCGGCATCGGCCTTGTTCCACAGGCGGTCGGCCTTGGCCTCGGCATCGTCCGATTTCTTCCACTGCGGGTTGAACCACTTGCCCAGGTACTGGCCGGCCTGGGCGTCGAAAGTGCCGTGCACTTCCCAGTAGTCGCGGCTGACGAATTTGCGGATCTTTTCCTCGCGCTCCACCACCAGGGACAGGGTGGGTGTCTGCACGCGGCCCACGGTGGTCAGGAAGAAGCCGCCGTCGCGCGAGTTGAAGGCCGTCATGGCGCGCGTGCCGTTGATGCCCACCAGCCAGTCGGCTTCGGAGCGGCTGCGCGCGGCGCTGGCCAGGCCCTGCATCTGGGCATCGCTGCGCAGATTGTTGAAGCCGTCGCGAATCGCCTGCGGCGTCATGGACTGCAGCCACAGGCGCTTGACGGGTTTGCCCAGGCCGCCCTTGGCGCCGCCCGCGTATTGCTCGATCAGGCGGAAGATCAGCTCACCCTCGCGGCCCGCGTCACAGGCGTTGATGAGTTCGGTCACATCCTTGCGCTTGGCCTGCTTGACCACGGCGTTCAGACGGGTCTTGGTCTTGTCCACGGGCTTGAGGTCGAAGCGCGGGGGGATGACCGGCAGATTGGCAAAACTCCATTTGCCGCGCTTGACATCGAATTCTTCGGGCGCCTGAATCTCCACCAGGTGGCCGACCGCACTGGTCACCACATAGCTGTCGGATTCGAAGTAGTCATCGTGTTTTTCGAACTTGCCTGCCACCGGGGTCAGCGCACGGACGATGTCCTGTGCGACAGAAGGCTTCTCTGCAATCACCAGGGTTTTAGTCATTGTGTGTTCTCGTCGTCATTAACCACCTGAACCCGAATCGAAACTCAGGCTCATACAATTCGCTTCTCACGCGCGCGCATGCGCACATGTGTGCATATTCAAAGTATCAGAGAAAACATGCCCCGCACATCACTGGCCTCTTCAACGGGCCGACGCATCCAGACCCGGCGCTCCGGCGTTCATGGCAAAGGCGTTTTCGCCGCGCAGGATATTGCGGAAGGCGAAACCATTATTGAGTACGTGGGTGAAGTGATTGACTGGCAGGAGGCGCAGGACCGTCATCCGCATGATCCCAGCCAGCCCAATCACACTTTTTACTTTCAGGTCGACGATGAGCGGGTGATAGATGCCACGCACAAGGGCAATTCCTCGCGCTGGATCAACCACAGCTGCGCGCCCAACTGCTACACCGACGAGATCGACGGTCGCGTCTATATCGTGGCGCTGCGCAATATTGCAGCGGGCGAGGAACTGAACTACGACTATGGCCTGATGGTGGAGGAGCGCTATACGGCCAAGCTCAAGGCTGAATATGCCTGCTACTGTGGCGCTGCGAACTGCCGAGGCACCATGCTGGCGCCGAAAAGGGGCTGGAAGCCGCCGATGCCTGCAAGCATCCCCTGAGGCGCTGCACGCCTTCCCCTTCTCTCTACGCACTTTGCGCTATGGGAAGGGGACGACGCCCTCGCTGCGGGGCTGCCCTTGCTTGGCGTCTCTGACTTGCGTTGCGCCAGTTTTTAGATTTGGATAGATAAAAAATGACTCAGCCGATTCACTGGAATGCCGAAGCCTTGTGGGAAGCCATAGCACCGCAGTTGCCGGGCTTTACGGTCGAAGTGCTGCCGACCATCGACTCCTCAAATACCGAACTCATGCGCCGCGCGCGCGACGGGCTGACGGATCCGGTGCTGTTGATTGCCGAGCAGCAAACCCAGGGCCGAGGCCGCCTGGGCCGCAACTGGGTCAGCGGCGTCGGTGATTCGCTGATGTTCTCGCTGGGCCTGCCGCTGGCACCGCGCGACTGGTCGGGGCTGTCATTGGCGGTGGGCGTGAGCGTGGCCGAGAGCCTGCAGCCCCAGCTTCCCGCAGCGGGGGCCGCGCCCAAGATCGGCATCAAATGGCCCAACGATCTGTGGCTGGAGGGCGACCGCAAGCTGGCCGGCATTCTGATCGAGACCGCCAGCTTTGTCGGCGGCCAACAGCACGATATGACGGCACCGCGCTATGTGGTGATCGGTATCGGCATCAATGTGCGTCCCCGTCCCGGTGACGGCATGCGCACGGCCCCGGCCTGCCTGCAGGAGCTTGATGCCGCACTGGATGCGCCCACGGCCCTGGCCTGCATATTGCCCAATCTGGTGGCCGAGGTGCAGAGCTTTGCCCGGCATGGCTTTGCCCCGCTGATGCAGCGCTTTGCCCAGCGCGATCTGCTGGCCGGACGCGAGGTGAATCTGAGCGACGGCACTAGCGGCATGGCCCAGGGTGTGGCTGCCGATGGCGGCTTTCTGGTGCGTACAGCGACCGGGCTGCAAGCCGTGACCAGTTCTGAAATCAGCGTGCGTCCGGCTGGCAGCCCGCTGCAGGCTTGAAATGAAGCACCTCCTGAGGCGCTTTGCGCCTTCCTCCTCTCTCTACGCGCTGCGCGCCAGGGGAGAAGGACGCAGCCCTCGCTGCGGGGCCGCCCAGGCCCTTGCTCGGCTGCCCGCGAGCGGCTGCAGCCCATGGATAACTGATGTGAGAAACCTATGCTGAGAATCGTTTTCCTGCTCTTGCTGCTGGGCAACGCGGGTTACTACATGTGGAGCCACGGCTATCTGGCCGGCATGGGGCTGGCGCCGGAGTTGCAGTCCGAGCCGCAGCGCCTTCAGGAGCAGATCAGGCCGGATGCCCTGGTGCTGCAGCAGCCCGAAGCGGCGCAAGCTCCGGCTGTTGAACCGGCAAAGACTATGGAGCCCGAAGCGCCTGCGGTGGACGACAGCGCGCCGCCCGCAGCTCCCGAAAGCAAGTCGGATGGCAAGCCCGAAGCTGCAACCGTCGCAGCCAGGGAAACCAAGGACGCAAAGGACACAAAGGATGCCAAGACCGCCATTAAGGAGCCCGAGACCTGCTATCAGGCCAACGGTATCGAAGAGGCGCAGGCCGACAGCATTCGCCGTGCGCTGGCGGGCAAGTCCAAGAGCGATTGGGAGCTGGTGGCCAGCCATCAGGGCGGGCGCTGGATGGTCTATATGGGCAAGTTCCCGGACGCCGAATTCATGGACCGCAAGCGCGGCGAGCTGCGCCTGATGAATATCGACTTCGACCGCGCCGGCGGCAGCTTCGAGCCTGGCCTGTCGCTGGGGCGTTTTTCGACGGAAGAAGCCGCCCAGCGACAGCTGGCGACTTTCGCGCGCCAGGGCGTGCGCACCGCGCGTGTGGTGCAGGAGCGCCCCGATGTGACGACCTATGCGCTGCGCCTGCCCAAGGCCACGCCGACCTTGCGCAACGAAGTGGCGGCGCTGGCCGGCAAGAATCTGGTGCCCAAGGCCTTGCAGGCCTGTGCCAAGTAATTTTCGTAGCTGCTATCGCAAGAAAGGCCTGCATTTGCAGGCCTTTTGCATTGGAAAACAAGTTGCGACAAGCGCAACCAGCTCCTGTTTTTAGTCCAGATGAATATTGGCGACAGCGGCCAGCTTCTTCATCTTGGCCACTTCGCTGGCGATCTGCTTGGTGAAGTCGGCGCTCGATGTGCCCGAGGGGTACAGGCCTTGAGCAGCCATGCGCTGCTTGACGGCGGGGTCCTTGAGTGCGGCAATGATGGCTTTTTGCACACGTTCCACTTGTGCGGCGGGCGTGTTCTTGGGGGCCACCAGGCCGAACCAGGAAGGCTCGTTCAGATCGGGGTGACCGGCCTGCGCATAGGTCTGCACATCGGGCAGCACGTCCAGGCGTTCATGCCAGGACACGGCCAGGGCGCGTACCTTGCCCGACTTGATATGGGGCAGGGACGAGTTCACCTGGTCGAAGTACACGGGAACCTGGTTGCCCAGCACGTCGTTGATGGCAGGAGCCGAGCCACGGTAGGGGATGTGGTGCATTTCGGTGCCCGTGCTCTTGAGGAACTGGGCGCCCCACATATGGCCGATGGTGCCGTTGCCGGGGGTGGCATAGGACACCTTGCCGGGGTTGGCCTTGAGGTAGGCCACAAACTCGGCAAAAGTCTTCACGGGAATCAGCTTGGGGTTGATCACCAGCACGCCGGGGGCCTTGACGATCTCGGTCACACCCACGAAGTCGTTGATCGCGTCGTAAGGCAGCTTCTTGAACACGGCGGGGTTCACGCCATGGGTGGACAGGGTGGCAATACCGAAAGTCACGCCATCGGTGGCGCGAGCCACTTCTGCCATGCCGATGGAGCCGCCGGCGCCGGCCTTGTTTTCAATCACCACGGCCTGGCCGCCCAGCAGCTTGATCAGCACGTCCTGCATATTGCGGGGCACCATGTCGGTGGGGCCGCCAGCGGGGAAGGGCACGACGATGCGCAGAGGACGCGATGTGTCCTGCGCCATGCTCATGCCGGAGAAAGAAGAAGCGGCTGCGGCAGCAGCGGCGGTGTAGATGAATTGACGTCGTTGCATCAAAAAGCTCCCAGGATCCAGTGATTCCAAATTGCTGTCTTGCAGAGCGCAAATAGCGACTCTTCAGACAACCCATGATCGAATTGATTCTAGGGTAAGCGAGAACTTGCCAAATACGCAGTTTCCGATATTCGCATCGGGGCAAACGGGCGCAAAGCCAAGCCTGGCGCGGCTTCTCAGTCTTGACTGGCACCGAATTGGTGCATTTCTAGGTTGCGCTTCACTGCTGTCCGGGCATGGCCTTGAAGCGCACGGTAAACAGCGCCCCCGGCGGGGTATGAGCGGGCCTGGCATCCTGCAGCAGCACTTGCGCGCCGTGCTGACGGGCGATTTCCATGACGATGGGCAGGCCCAGACCGGAGCCGTCGGCTTCGGAGCCCAGCGCCCGGTAAAAGGGCTGGAATATCAGTTCGCGCTCGCCCAGCGGCACGCCGGGGCCTGAATCCTCGACTTGCAGCAGCAGAATCTGGCCGAAATGATCGGCCTGCACGCGCACGGTGACCACGCCTGGCTGTTCGCTGGTCGATGGCGTGTAGTTGATGGCGTTGTCCACCAGATTGCGCACCAGCTCGGCCAGCAGCGTGGCATTGCCGTTGAGCCAGACACCGGGCGTGCTGGCGCTGGCACCCTCGTAGCCCAGGTCTATGTGCTTGTCCATGGCGCGCGGCAGGCAGTCCTGCACCACGTCGGTGACGATGCGCACGAGGTTGCAGCCCTGCATGGCGGGCACGGCGCTCTCGGCGCGCGCCAGTGCCAGCAGCTGGTTGACAGTATGGGTGGCACGCATGCTTGAGCGGCCGATCTGCGCCAGCGAGCGTTTCAGATCTTCGGTATTCGTGCCCTCGCGCTGGGCCAGGTCGGCCTGCATGCGCAGGCCCGCCAGCGGGGTCTTGAGCTGGTGGGCCGCGTCGGCCAGAAAACGTTTTTGCGTGGCGATGGAGTCATGCAGGCGCTGCAGCAGATCGTTGACCGAATCGACCAGCGGCACCACCTCCAGCGGCACATCCTTGTGATTGATGGGCGAGAGATCCTCGGGCTTGCGCGCGCGGATGCGCTCCTCCAGCCGGTGCAGCGGCTTGATGCCGCGTGCCAGCGCCAGCCAGACCAGCAGGGCGGCCAGCGGCAGGATGACGAACTGCGGCAGCATCACGCCCTTGATGATTTCCGTGGCCAGCACGCTGCGCTTTTCGCGTGTTTCCGCGACCTGCACGAGGGCGTTGGGCTCGCCGGGCAGCGGCATGCGCACCCAGATATAGGCCACGCGCAGGTCAATGCCCTTGTATTCCTCATCGCGCAGCAGCACCGAGCCGGTGGGCGTGTCCTCGTCGACGGAGGGCGGGCGCGGCAGGTCGCGCTCGCCGGCCAGATATTCGCCCCTGGTGCCGCTGACCTGGAAGAACACCGTGTCCGATTCATCGGCGCGCAGGATCTCGCTGGCCGACTGAGGCAGATTGAACTGCACCTTGCCGCGCTGCACGATGACCAGCTGAGCCAGGGCCTGGGCGTTGTACTCCAGCGCGCGATCGAAGGGCTTGTTGGCCAGGCCCTGGGCCACCAGCCAGGTCAGCGCCAGGCTCACGGGCCAGAGCAGCAGCAGCGGCGTGAGCATCCAGTCGAGGATCTCGCCGAAGAGGGATCGCTGCTCACGCTGAAAAATTTTCATGCTTGTAAAACTGGCGTATTCCAACTCAGGGATGGCCAGCAAGGGCCGCCCCGCAGCAAAGGCCATCGTCCCCCTCGGGGGAAGCGGCGGGGGCCGCCTAGGCAAAGCCGCTCAGGGGGGGGCTATCTTTTCCAGGCAGTAACCGAGGCCGCGCACGGTGGCGATGCGGATCGGGCCTTTCTCGATTTTCTTGCGCAGGCGGTGGATATAGACCTCGATGGCATTGTTGCTCACCTCCTCGCCCCATTCGCACAGGCGCTCCACCAGCTGGTCCTTGCTGACCAGGCGGCCTGCGCGCTGCAGCAGCACCTCCAGCAGGCCCAGCTCGCGCGCCGACAGCTCCACCATCTTGCCGTCTATGGTGGCGACCCGGCCGGTCTGGTCATAGACCAGCGGGCCATGCTTGATGGTGGAGCTGGCGCCGCCCATGCCGCGACGCGTGAGGGCGCGCACGCGTGCTTCCAGCTCGGACAGCGCAAACGGCTTGGCCATGTAGTCGTCGGCACCATAGTCCAGGCCCTGTACGCGCTCTTCGATCGAATCGGCGGCCGTGAGAATCAGCACCGGCAGCGCATCGCCACGCCCGCGCAGGCGCTTGAGCACTTCCAGGCCGTGCACCTTTGGCAGGCCCAGATCGAGAATCAGCAAATCGAATTCGCTGCTGGTCAGCAAGGCGGTATCGGCCTCGCTGCCATTGGCCACATGGCTGACGACGGCGCCCGAGCTGCGCAGCGTGCGCAGCAGGCCATCCGCCAGCACCTGGTCGTCTTCGGCAATCAGTATGCGCATGTGTGTCTCCTGCTTGTTATGTGTGCCTGTTTGCACTTTTGCTGCCATTGTAGGGATGGCTCATGGCCGTTCGGGGCAATTCTCGACAGCCGCTTACAGGCGTCAAGAAGGCGTCAATACAGAATCTCAGTAGCCTTCGGCATAGGCTTCCAGGCCCAGCGCGACCACGGTGGCCACATCCGCGCCCACGGCCTCGCGAAATTCGGCCTCGGCCTGGCTTACGGCGTCGTGAAAAGCCTGCAGCCAGGCCAGACCCGTATCGGTGAAGCGCACGCGCCTGGCGCGCGCATCATGCGGGTCGGCCTCGCGCGTGACCAGGCCCCAGGCTTCGCACTGCGCCACCAGATCGGCCATGGCCTGCTTGGTCATGCCGGCCTTGTCGGCCAGATCGGTGAGCCGGTCGCCAGCCAGCGACAGATGGCGCGTGATGTGGATATGGGCCGCTCCTACCTTGTCGCGCGCCGCCAGATTGGATAGCGCCAGCGGCACCTCCACTGCACGCGCCATGAGCTGCAGCACGCGCGCATCGAAGCGGCGCATGGCATGGCCCAGCAAACGGCCCAGATGGGTCTGGCGCCAGGCATCGGCGGGCGGGGTGACGGGGGCGATTTCTGACATGGGTAAATAGTAAGGCAAACTGACTAAATATTTAAATCAATCTGCAGTATCCGCATCTAAACTACTGTTCAAGCATCCAGCCTGAATGCAAAAACAGGACTGGCCACAGACAGTCATTCACCTACTTCGGAGCCTGATATGAACGCCATCGCCAAGACCAACGACGCCAACAGCGAAAAAGCCAAAGCCCTGGCTGCAGCCCTGGCCCAGATCGAAAAGCAGTTCGGCAAGGGCACCATCATGAAGCTCGGTGAAGGTGAAGCCATCGAAGACATTCAGGTCGTTTCCACCGGCTCCCTGGGTCTGGACATCGCGCTGGGCGTAGGTGGTCTGCCCCGTGGCCGTGTGATCGAAATCTACGGTCCCGAATCCTCGGGCAAGACCACGCTGACGCTGCAGGTCATTGCCGAGATGCAAAAGCAGGGCGGCACCTGCGCCTTTATCGACGCCGAACATGCGCTGGACACCAGCTATGCCCAGAAGCTGGGCGTGAACCTCAGCGACGTGCTGATCAGCCAGCCCGATACCGGTGAGCAGGCTCTGGAAATCTGCGACAGCCTGGTGCGCTCGGGTGCCGTGGACCTGATCGTCATCGACTCGGTGGCCGCATTGACGCCCAAGGCCGAAATCGAAGGCGAGATGGGCGACGCCCTGCCCGGCCTGCAGGCCCGTCTGATGAGCCAGGCCCTGCGCAAGCTGACGGCCACCATCAAGAAGACCAACTGCATGGTCATCTTCATCAACCAGATCCGCATGAAGATCGGCGTGATGTTCGGCTCGCCCGAGACCACCACCGGCGGCAATGCGCTGAAGTTCTATGCCTCCGTGCGTCTGGATATCCGCCGCACCGGCACCATCAAGAAGGGCGACGAGGCCATCGGCAACGAAACCAAGGTCAAGGTCGTGAAGAACAAGGTCTCGCCCCCCTTCAAGACGGCAGAGTTCGACATCCTGTTTGGCGAAGGCATCAGCCGCGAAGGCGAGATTCTGGACATGGGCGTGAACGCCAAGATTCTGGAAAAGAGCGGTGCCTGGTATGCCTACAACGGCGAAAAAATCGGCCAGGGCCGCGACAACTCGCGTGAATTCCTGCGCGAGAACCCCGCGCTGGCCATTGAGATCGAAAACAAGGTTCGCGAGAGCCTGGGCATCAAGCTGCTGCCCGTGGACGGTGCTGCGGCTGCCGAGGCCAAGCCTGCCAAGGGCGGCAAGGGCAAGGTGGACAAGGACGGCGTGATTGAAGGTTGATTCAGTCACCCTGAGGCGCCATGCGCCATGCGCCTTTCGCGAAAGGGGACTACATCCTCGCTGCGGGTGCGGCCCCTGCTTGATGTCCCTGGCTTGGTGAGCGCCAGTGTTTGAGTGCGGGCCTCATGGCTCAAAAGGTTTGCCATCTTTGCGCAGGTTCGTCCTGCGCCTTTTTGTTTCTGGAGATGCGTCGTGAGCTTTGCCAAACTTTCACTCAAGGGCCGCGCCCTGAAGCTGCTGGCGCAGCGCGAGCATTCGCGGCTGGAGCTGCAGCGCAAGCTGGCCGCCCATGTGGAGGAGGGCGACGATCTAAATGCCGTGCTCGACGAGCTGGAGCAGCGGGGCTTCATCAGCGTGGAGCGCGTGGTCGAGTCTGTCTTGCGCAGCAAGGCCGGCCGTTATGGCGCAGCGCGTCTGGTGCATGATCTGCGCAGCAAAGGGCTTGATGATGAGACTGTGCGCCAGGCGGGCGAGCAGCTGCGCGGCAGCGAGCTGCAGCGTGCGCGCGAGCTGTGGTGCAAGCGTTTTGGCAGTGTGCCCGTCGACCTCAAGGAAAAGGCCAGGCAGCTGCGCTTTCTGGCTTCGCGCGGCTTTTCGTCCAGCGTGGCTTCACGCGTGCTGCGCGATGCCCCATACTCCCCTGCACCCGACAGCGAGGACGAGGACTGAGGCGGCAGCCCGCTCCCCGCCCGCCTGCGGCGGCAACAGCTTCTCACACCGGAGGGACCCACGTGCTGACTGCTTCGCAACCCCCTGACGCCCCATCCGCCCTGCGCGTGGGCCTGAGTGCCGGCAAATCGCTGCTGGGCGGCCTGATGCTGGGTACCTTGCTGGCCCTGGTGCTGGGCTGCGGCGCGGCCGTGTTCTATTTTTCGCGCCTGATGGCCGATCCTGGTCAGGGCATTCATGCCTCGGCCCATACCGGCATCTACGGCGCCGTGATCAGCCTGCTGATGTCGCCGCCGCTGCTGGTGGCCGTGGTGCTGATCTTCATCATTCCCGCCTACCTCATGGTCGGTCTGCAGCTGGGCCGCGCCCGGGCGGCAGGCAAGCTGGTGGCGCGTTACGGCCAGGGCCTGGCCGAGCGCCTGGCGGCCATGCTGGCACAGCGCATCGAGGCCCTGCCTAGCGCTCACCAGGCCATGCACAAGGCGGCCGATCTGCTCACCGTGGGCGCAGCGATGGAGCATCTGCAGCCCTGGGTGGGCAACGGGCGCGCTGTGCAGTTCGTGGTGCGCAGCGTGCTCAATCGCCTGCCGTTGTCCGATCTGCTTGAGGAATGGGGACGCACGCGTGCCCAGTGGGGCAGCGAAGGCGGCAAGGACGACCCGGCGCTGCGCGTCTTTCTGGGCGCTCGCATCGAGGAGATGCTGCAGGGCCTGACCGAGCCGCCCTGGACGCTGTTGTGGATTTTGCTGGCCGGACATGCCGTCGTGCTCGGCCTGGGCATCTGGCTGACTGCCTGAGCGCCCGGCCGACCTGGCGCCGGCTCAATGTCGGTGGCTGCGCGTCGCCCACCAGCAGACCAGCGAACCCAGCGTGACCAGTGCCACGCCTTGCCAGAAGCTCCAGCCCGGCAGCACTTGCAGCAGTGCGCTGGCCATCAGCGCCGAGAGCACGGGTGTGAAATAGGACGCCGCGGCCAGCAGGGCCAGCTTGCCATGCTGGATGCCGTGCTCCCAGCAGCTGTAGCCCAGTGCCGTGAGCGCCCCGACCAGCAAGACCTGGCCGGCGGTGAGCCAGGTCCAGAGCATGGGTTGTGACTCGCCCAGCATCAGCCACTTGAGCCACAGTGCGATGGCAGTCCAGGTCACGAACAGACCCACGGCATTGAAGCCTGAGCCATAGCGGCGCGCCAGCAGCGAGTAGGTCGGCCAGAGCAGGGCGGCCGCAAAACCCATGCCATAGGCCAGCGGGTTGCCCAGCACATGGCTCCACATGACCGGCAGGCTGAAGCTGTCGCCGCCCAGCACGCGCGCCAGACCCCACAGGCAGATCAGCACGCCTGGCCACAGCCACCAGCGAGCCGCCTGCTGGCCGCAGAGCACGGCCAGCACGATGGTGAGGCTGGGCCAGAGATAGTTGATGAGCCCGATTTCCATGGCCTGGCTGCGGTCGTGGGCCAGGCCCACGGCTACGGACAGGCAGATTTCATAGACCACAAACAGCAGGCCGCAGCCCCAGAGGTAGGCCGGGTGCATGCTGCGCCAGCGTGCCAGCTCGCGCCAGCCTTTGCGCCCGCGTGCTGCGGCAATGCAGATGGCGGCCATGGTGTAGAGGCAGGCCGCGCCGCCGACGGCGCCCAGCGGCTCGGCCACGGCGCGCATCAGACCCACGGTGCAGCTCCAGCAGAGTACGGCGATCAGGCCGATGGCCGTGGCCTTTTGCGCGGCGGCTGCGTTCATGCGCAGCCGTTCCTGCTCCTGAAGCAGGAGCTGTTAACGCTAGTCCTATCTGAGAAATTCAAAATAACTGCCATGTAAACCTTGTAGATGCTGCGCAGGCTGCTGCGAAATTGATGAATGCAGATATGAAAAAAGCCGCAGACCTGCGGCTTTGGAGGGTAAGGGCGAGGGCAGCGCTATGCGCGGCCCGGCACTCTGCCGTTGACGGTCATGCCGTGCATATTGTCATCGCTGTCGTGGAACTGCTTGCGCATATTGCATCTGGCCTGCGGCCTATGGGTCATGGATGCTGTTTGGCGACCCCGGCGCTGTCGCGCTTCACGAACAGCAGCACCAGAATGGCGGCACAGAACTCCACGGCAGCGATGATGAGCAGGCCTGGCGCATACGAGCCGCTGCTGGACTTGAGCAGACCCAGCAACTGCGGCGAGAAGTAACCGGCCAGATTGGCTGCAGAGTTGATGACCGCCAGGCCCACGACCAGGGCAGTGGCCGAGAGGAAGCGGTTGGGAATCTGCCAGTACACGGGGATGGAGCCCATGGTGCCCAGCGATGACAGAGCCAGAGACGCGACGACGCCGGTCACATTGCCCTGCTGCAGGAACAAGGCCGTCAGCACCAGCCCGACAGCGCCCATGGCAGCGGCAATCGCCGTGTGCCAGCGCACTTCCTTTTTGCGATCGGACAGCCAGCCGTTGCCCACCATGCCTATCCAGCCACAGGCGTAGATCAGGGACATGACCCAGCCCAAGGTCTTGAGGTCGGTGATGCCCACGGATTTGACGATGCTGGGTCCGTAGAACACCAGCGTGGAGTTGCCGGCCACGATGCAGAAGAAGATCAGGATCAGCATCAGCACGCGAGGGTTGCGCATGGAGGCCCAGAAGCTGTGCTCGCGTTGGCCCAAAGAGGCTTCCTCGGCCTTGAGCTCTTCGGCTACATGCTGTTTTTCACGGGCGCTGAGCCAGGGAGCCTTGGCCGGTGTGTCGCTGAGCAGAAAGTAGGCAGCAATGCCCGCGAGAACGGACGGAATGCCTTCGATGATGAACAGCCATTGCCAGCCCGCATGATTGGCCACGCCGTGGAAGGTTTCCATCAGATAGGCGGCAATCGGGCTGCCCAGCATCAGCGACAGGGCCGACGCCGAGACAAAGAACGCCAGGGCCTTGCCGCGGCGGTGCGCCGGCAACCAGTAGGTCAGATAGAGAATCACGCCGGGCTGCAGGCCGGCTTCGAAAGCACCCATCAAGAAGCGCAGCACATAGAACTGCAAAGGCGTCTGCACCCAGGCCATGAGGATGCCGGTCACGCCCCAGCCTATGGTGATGCGCATGATGGTCTTCTTGGCACCGAACTTGTGCAACAGCAGATTGCTGGGGACTTCAAAGAAGAAATAGCCGATGAAGAAGATGCCGGCCCCTGCGCCATAGACGGCGTCGGACCATTGCAGGTCGCTCATCATGGTCAGCTTGGCAAAGCCGACGTTGACACGGTCTACCCAGGCCAGAAACCAGATCAGGGTGAGAAACGGAATCAGCCGCCAGATGATGCGGCCAAAGGTGATGTCGCGCTCCTGCACGGTGCTGACATCGCTGCGCGCAGCAGAGACGGGAATGGAAGACATGGTTTCCTCGCTTTCGTACAACAGTGGGACTGAGAACGGCTACGAGAGCAGGGGTAGCAGCTCCGCGCATCCACTGCTGCCTGCGCGGATGCCGCCGCGCCGGGGTCAGGCGCGGCAGGCATCACAAGGCCGGGAAAGGCTCTGGCAGGTACAGCTCAGATGGGGCGACTATAGAAGTGGCTTGCGCAAAGCACAGCCGGTGCTTTTCCGTCTGGACAAAACAAGAAATTTAAATTTCAAAATAATGAGAATATGAAAAATTAATTTCTTCTACGATTTTTGCCAGGACGTGGAAAGCAAAAAACGGCCACCAGGGCCGTTTTTTCGGGAGCAGGGCAGGGCTTACAGACCCAGCATGATCTGCAGGTTTTGCACGGCAGCGCCGCTGGCACCCTTGCCCAGATTGTCCAGGCGGGCAATCAGCACGGCCTGGCGGTATTGCTCGTTGGCAAATACGCGCAACTCCAGCTTGTTGGTATTGGCCAGGGTGTCGGCGGCCAGCTTGTTGTCGTCCGTGGGCGGCAACACGCTGACCCAGTTGGCGCTGGTGTTGGTCTGGGCGTAATGGCTGGCCAGGGCGTCGTGCAGGTCGGCGGCCTTGGGTGCGCCGGGCAGCAGATCCAGGTGCAGCGGCAGCTGCACCAGCATGCCCTGGGCAAAGTTGCTCACGGCGGGGATGAACACGGGGCGGCGGGTCATGCCGGTGTAGTGCAGGATTTCGGGAATGTGCTTGTGCGACAGGCCCAGCGCGTAGGCCTCGTAAGGGGCGGCATCGCCGCCTTCATAGGCTTCGATCATGGTGCGGCCGCCGCCGGTGTAGCCGGACACGGAGGGCAGGCTCACAGGGTAGTCGGCGGGAATCAGGCCTGCAGCCACCAGCGGCGCCAGCAGGGCGATGGCGCCCGTGGCGTAGCAGCCGGGGTTGGATACGCGGGTGGCGCTCTTTACGGCGTCAAGCTGCCCGGCGCGCAGTTCGGGGAAGCCATAGACCCAGCCTGCGGCCGTGCGGTGCGCGGTGGAGGCGTCGATGATCTTGATGGCGCGGCCGGTTTCTGCGGTGATGGAGTCCACCATGGCTGCTGTTTCGCGGGCTGCATCGTCGTGCAGGCAGAGGATGACCAGATCCACACCGGCAATCAGAGAGCGTTTGGCGGCCGGGTCCTTGCGCAGTGCGGGGTCGATGCTGACCAGTTCCACACCTGCGAAATCGACCAGACGATCACGGATCTGCAGACCCGTGGTTCCTGCTTCTCCGTCAATAAAGACTTTTGCCATTGCATTTTCTCCTGCACCGGCGCGCGCATTTCTTGGTTTACATGCCGCTGCCTGCGGCACCATTGCCGCTTTCCGAACGGTGATTGTCCTTGAATCTCGTCAGGGATGTGCACTGCCTGTCTTTGAGAACGTGGTTGAGCTCTCATCGCGCCGCGACAGAGGCTTTGCGGGATGGGATGCTAGGGGGCGGCCCCCCGCGCGCGATACCGCAGCAATAGCTGTGCTATTGCGAGGATTCGCGCGGCCGGCGAGGCAACGCCGCAGACTGCCCCTGACCGGGCGTCCGCAAAGCCCCTGTCCCGGAGGGTTGGAGCGAAATCGGACGATTTCTGCACTCTGTCTCTTGCTTGCACCCCGGTGCAAGCGGCGAGCCATCGCTTCGAACTCATCCCGATTGCGCTCCAACGCGGCTGCGTAGAGATCGCAATCACGTTCTGAGCCAAGTCTCGCGCGAATGGCCCAGTAGACGCTGCAGCTATTCGCAGTTGTCAGCACATTGCCAGCCGCTGCCTTAATGTCCTTGACTCGTATATAAGACATAAGAAAGTTGCGGGAAGAAAAGATATCGTGTAGGAATAATTTCCCTAAAGAATTCAAGGCATTGCAGCTGTTTCTGGAACACGACAAAGTTGCGCGAAATTGTGGATTTTGCGCATGTTCAGGTGTCGTTTTGCGCGGTGCAGCATGGTACATTCCTGCTCGCCATGTCATATGAACCCGATGGCCAGGCTCCCCCGAGTCGGTGGCAAGCGGGTATTTCCCCTCAGTTCAGAGAGACAAAGTCATGAAGATTCATGAATACCAAGGCAAGGAAATCTTGCGCCAATTTGGTGTGCCCGTTCCCCGTGGCATTCCTGCGTTTACCGTGCAAGAGGCTGTTGAAGCAGCCCAGAAGCTGGGTGGACCCGTGTGGGTGGTGAAGGCCCAGATCCACGCTGGTGGCCGCGGCAAGGGCGGCGGCGTGAAGGTTGCCAAGTCCATCGAGGACGTGCAAAAACTGTCCGAGCAGATTCTGGGCATGCAGCTGGTGACTCACCAGACCGGCCCCGAAGGTCAGAAGGTTCGCCGCCTGTACATCGAAGACGGCGCCGACATCAAGAACGAGCTGTATGTGTCGCTGGTGACCGACCGCGCCACACAGAAGGTTGCCCTGATCGCTTCCAGCGAAGGCGGCATGGACATCGAGGAAGTGGCTCACTCCACTCCCGAAAAGATCATCACCGAGATGATCGACCCCCTGACCGGCATCACCGAAGCGCAATCGCGCAAGGTGGCAGCTGCCATCGGTCTGGAAGGCAAGTCCGTGGATCAGGCCGTGGATCTGTTCGCCAAGATCTACAAGTGCTACATGGACACCGACGCGTCGCTGGTGGAAATCAACCCCCTGAACTGCGACTCCAAGGGCGACCTGATGGCCCTGGACGCCAAGTTCAACTTTGATCCCAACGCTCTGTTCCGTCACCCCGAAATCGTGGCTTTCCGCGATCTGGACGAAGAAGACGCTGCCGAAATCGAAGCCTCCAAGTTCGATCTGGCCTACATCTCCCTGGACGGCAACATCGGCTGCCTGGTGAACGGCGCCGGTCTGGCCATGGCCACCATGGACACCATCAAGCTGTTCGGCGGCGAACCAGCCAACTTCCTGGACGTGGGCGGCGGCGCTACGGCCGAGAAGGTGACCGAAGCCTTCAAGATCATGCTCAAGAACCCCGAAGTCAAGGGCATTCTGGTCAATATCTTCGGCGGCATCATGAAGTGCGACACCATCGCCACCGGCGTGGTCACTGCCTGCAAGGCCGTGAACCTGTCCGTGCCTCTGGTCGTGCGCATGAAGGGCACCAACGAAGAACTGGGCAAGCAAATCCTCAAGGATTCCGGCCTGCCCATCATCGCTGCCGACACCATGGCTGAAGCAGCGACCAAGATCGTTGCTGCCGTTAAGTAATACGCCCCGGAGATAGAAACATGTCGATCTTTATCAACAAAGACACCAAGGTCATCACCCAGGGCATTACTGGCAAGACCGGCCAGTTCCACACTGAAAAGTGCCAGGAATACGCGAACGGCAAGAACTGCTTCGTGGCAGGCGTGAACCCCAAGAAGGCTGGCGAAAAGATTTTCGACATCCCAATCTTTGGTTCCGTCAAGGACGCTGCCAAGGAAACCGGCGCTACCGTGTCCGTGATCTACGTGCCTCCCGCAGGTGCTGCTGCTGCCATCTGGGAAGCTGTTGAAGCCGACCTGGACCTGGCCATCTGCATCACCGAAGGCATCCCCGTGCGCGACATGCTGGAAGTGCGCAACAAGATGAAGGCCAAGGAAGCTGCCGGCGGCAAGAAGACTCTGCTGCTGGGCCCCAACTGCCCCGGTCTGATCACGCCTGACGAAATCAAGATCGGCATCATGCCCGGTCACATCCACAAGAAGGGCCGCGTGGGCGTGGTGTCCCGTTCCGGCACGCTGACTTACGAAGCCGTGGCTCAGCTGACCGAACTGGGCATTGGCCAGTCCTCCGCCGTCGGTATCGGTGGCGACCCCATCAACGGTCTGAAGCACATCGACGTGATGCGCGCTTTCAACGACGATCCCGACACCGATGCCGTGATCATGATCGGTGAAATCGGCGGTCCCGACGAAGCCGAAGCTGCCCAGTGGTGCAAGGCCAACATGAAGAAGCCTATCGTGGGCTTCATCGCCGGCGTGACTGCGCCTCCCGGCAAGCGCATGGGCCACGCAGGTGCCCTGATCTCCGGCGGTGCCGACACGGCTGACGCCAAGCTGGCCATCATGGAAGAGTGCGGCTTCACCATCACCCGCAACCCTTCCGAAATGGGTCGCCTGCTGCAAGGCCTGCTGAAGAAGTAAGCCCGTGCAAAAGTTCGTGATACCGCGTTGAATTTACGCAGTATTACGAACTGGCTAAGATGGGCTTAGCGCCCTACACTGCCTCCACTCTTAAAAGAAAGCGCCGCGCAATGCGGCGCTTTCATATTCAAAACAGTGGAGTCAACATGGAAATGCTCAATAGCGCCGATTTCTGGATCGGCCTGGTGAAGATCATCTGGATCAACATCATTCTCTCCGGCGACAACGCCGTGGTCATCGCACTGGCCGCGCGCTCTCTTCCCCCTGAACAGCAAAAGAAGGCCATCATGTTCGGCTCCGGCGCCGCCGTGGTGCTGCGTATCGTGCTGACCGTGGTGGCTGCCAAGCTGCTGGAACTCTCCTTCCTGCAGGTTGTGGGCGGTTGCCTGCTGCTGTGGATCGGCTATCAGCTGCTGACTGGCGACGAAGACGGCGAGGGCGAATCCAAGGGCCATGGCTCCATGATGACCGCCATCCGCACCATCCTGATTGCCGACCTGGTGATGAGCCTGGACAACGTGATTGCCGTGGCCGCGACCGCCCAGGGCAATATGGTGCTGCTGATCCTGGGCCTTGCCATTTCCATTCCCCTGGTGATTTTCGGCTCCACGCTGATGATCAAGCTCATGGAACGCTTCCCCGTCATCGTCACGCTGGGCGCGGCGCTGATCGGCTGGGTGGGCGGCGAGACCATCGTCAACGACAATCTGCTGCATGGCTACACCATGGCTCACCCCTGGCTGCACTATGTCGCTGCTGCAGCGGGTGCCGTGCTGGTGGTCGGACTGGGCAAGTTCATGCAGGCACGCTCTGCAAAGAAGGAAGTCGCTGTGGCCTGATCGCCCCGGAAGTCTTTCCCCAAAAAACGCACTGTGGATTCACAGTGCGTTTTTTTATGGCCGCAGTGCGGATGACAAACTGTGTGAACATCTGGTGGACACCAACCTTCGTGTAACCCCAGGCTTGTTAGCCTTGTCGCCATGCAGATATCGGAACTTGCCAGCCTGTCGGGTGTGTCCGTACACGCCATTCGCCACTATGAGAGTCTGGGCCTGATTGCCGCCAGCCGGCGTCCTTCCGGCTATCGCGAGTTCGATGACAGCGTGATCCGCGAGCTGCGATTCATCGCCATGTCGCGGCAATGTGGCTTCTCTCTTGCGCAGATTGCCGAGGTATTGCCGGCCTACCGCTGCAAGTCCCTGACGGCCAGCCAGATCGTCTGCAGGCTTGAGGAGCGCATTGCCGAGATCGATGCCGAAATCGCCAAGCGCAGCGCTCTGCGTCAGCACCTGGTTTCCCATGTGGAATGGTTTCGTCTGCGCGAGCAGCGGCCAGCCTCGAAACCGGGATTTCCTCGCGTCTCTGCGCGAGGCGGCAATGATGCCGGTCCATCCGGCAGGAGGGGGAGCAAGTCATGACACCGCAGAACGAACACTTTGCCCGAGACATCAGGGCGCTGGTGCTGTCCATGCCAGTGGCGCAGATGCTGCAACTGCGCTTTGAGCGCATAGAGCCCGGCGAGGTCGATCTCTGCCTGCCCTATCAGGACAGTCTGAGTTTCAGGCCCGGCCAGTTGCAGGCAACGCCGGTCTTTGCCATCGCAGACTTTGCTGCCGTATCGGCGGCAGGGACGCTGCTGCCACCGGGCTGGATCAATGCCACCGTGGACTGCAGCATCAAATACCTGGCGGCGGCCAATGGCACGAGCCTGCTGGCCCGTGGCCGCGTCATCCAGGCCAGCAAGCTGCTGACGGTTGCCAGGGCGGATGTGTTTTCCTGCCGCGAAGGCCAGGAGCTGCTGTGCGCCACCATGCTGGCCACGGCGCGGAATCTGGCTCCCGCACCCCAGGACTGACTTTTGGACGCAGCGCCCGAGGTTTTTTGTCCTGACGACAGGTTTGTAGCGGTCAGAGCCTGTGCCGCCAGGGCAAACTACGCTCCATCATGAAGACCCAGTACTACACCGCTTCCAGCCTGGATGGCTTTCTTGCCACCGAAGACGACTCTCTGGACTGGCTGTTTCCGTTGGGCAGCCTGACGCAGTCCAGCTATCCGGGCTTTATTGCCCAGGTCGGTGCGCTGGCCATGGGCTCGTCCACCTATGAGTGGATGGTCCGCAACGCCGATGCGGTGAAGAAGGAGAGCGGCGCGGCCTGGCCTTATGCACAGCCTGCCTGGGTTTTCTCCAGCCGTCAGCTGCCGTTGATAGAGGGAGCCGATGTACGCTTTGTCAGCGGCGATGTGCGGCCCGTGCTGGCAAGTATGAGGGCTGCAGCCGGCGACAAGAACATCTGGATCGTGGGTGGCGGAGATCTGGCGGGACAGTTCCATGACGCGGGCCTGCTCGATGAAGTCATCGTGCAGATTGGCTCGGCCACTCTGGGCCGTGGCAAGCCTTTGTTGCCGCGCCGCCTGCTGAGTCCCGTGCTGCAGCTGCAGTCCGTGCAGCAGATGGGCCCGGGAATGGCCGAGCTGCGCTACACCGTGTGCAAGACGCAGCCGCCCGCGAATTAACGGCTGCTTCTGGCAGGCCAGAGCACCGAAGCAATCGCCACCACCATCAGGCAGACAGCAGTCCAGTCCTGCCAGTGCAAGACCTCGCCCAGCCACCAGGCGCCCACGAACACGCCCAGCACCGGAATCATCATCACGCTCAGCGTGGAGGCCACGGGCGGCAGGCTGCGGGCCAGATAGAACCACACGGCCTGGGCGAAGCCCAGCACCAGCACACCATTGAAAGCGATGGCAGCCAGAGCGCTCTGGTCGGGCATATGCCATTGCTGGCGCTCGAAAACAAAGGCCAGCACAGTCAGCACCACGGTGGTGATGGCCACCATCCACAGCGACAGCGTCATCAGCGGCACCGGCGCCTCGGTGCGGCGCAGCAGCTGCGTGCCCCAGGCCCAGCCGGCCGCGGCGATCAGCATCAGCATCACGCCCAGGGGCTTGCTGCCCAGAGCGCCAACTTCATGCCACAGCAGCAGCAGCACGCCGGCAAAGGCCGCTCCCACGCCGGCCCAGGCGCGTGCGCCCAGCCGGTCCTTGAAGAACAGGCTGCCGAACACGGCCGAGAAGATGGGCATGGTGTAGCCCAGAATCGCCGCGCGCCCGCTGGACAGCGTGGGGATGGCAATGATGATCAGGCAGTGCCAGAGCACCATGTTGAACAGCGTGAGCTTGGCCAGCTGGCCCCAGTAGCTGCGCGGTATGGTCAGCGGCAAGCGCTGGCTGGTCACAAACAGGGCCAGAATCGGCAGGCCTATCCACATGCTGACCATGCGAAAACTCAGCGGCGGGAAATGCTGTACGCCGAGCTTCATTACCGGCCAGTTCAGGCCCCAGACGATGGTGAGCAGGACGAGAAGAATGAGCTGTTTGGGCGTGAACGAAGGCATGGGTGTGGATTATCTCCCCCCGGGATGACTTTCTCCCCCTGTGGCGCTTCGCGCCTTCCCCCTCACTCGCTTCGCGGGAGGGGGACGACACCGTCGGTGCGCGGCGGCGCTTCCTCGGTGTCACTGAGTTGGTGTGTGCGTCTGCTTTGCGGCTTGGCGCAAGACCTGTAGCGGGGCTTGGAAGGGTCGAGCAATTAAAATCACGCTTTATGACTTTTATCGACATGCTGCGCGACGCGTCCACGCGCAATGACTCCATGCTGTGCGTGGGTCTGGACCCCGAACCCAGCCGCTTTCCCGGTGCCATGAAGGGCGATGCGTCCAAGATCTACGACTTCTGTGCAGCCATCGTCGATGCCACCCATGATCTGGTCAACAGCTTCAAGCCCCAGATCGCCTACTTTGCCGCCCACCGTGCCGAAGACCAGCTCGAAAAGCTGATGGAGCACATGCGCCGAGTGGCACCCCATGTGCCCGTGATTCTGGATGCCAAGCGCGGCGATATCGGCTCCACCGCCGAGCAATACGCCAAGGAAGCCTTCGAGCGCTATGGCGCCGATGCCGTGACGCTCTCTCCCTTCATGGGTTTCGACTCCATCACGCCCTATCTCAAGTACGAGGGCAAGGGGGCTTTTTTGCTGTGCCGCACCTCCAACCCCGGCGGTGACGATCTGCAGGCCCAGGTCCTGGCCGATGTGCCTGGCAACCCCCATATGTTCGAGCATGTGGCCAAGCTGGCCCAGGGCCCCTGGAACACCAACGGCCAGCTGGGCCTGGTGGTGGGTGCAACCCGTCCCAACGAGATCGAGCGCGTGCGTGCCGTGGCTCCCACCTTGCCGCTGCTGATTCCCGGCGTGGGTGCACAGGGAGGCGATGCCGTGGCGACCGTCAAGGCGGCCCGCATTGGCGGTGGACCCATCATCATCAACTCCTCGCGCGCCATTCTGTACGCAGGGCAGGGCGATGACTTTGCCAAGGCTGCACGCGAAGCCGCCATCGCCACGCGCGCCACGCTGCAGGCTGCAGCCCAGAGCTGAGTCAGGGTAGGCTCTGGCCATGCAAAGCAAATGGCTGGAAGACTTTCTGCTTCTGGCTCAGGAGCGCAGCTTCACCCGTGCGGCAGAGCTGCGCCATGTCACCCATCCCGCCTTCGGCCGGCGCATTCGTGCGCTGGAGGCATGGGCTGGAACGCCGCTGATCGAAGCGGGCGGCGGGCCGGTTCGCCTCACCCCGGCCGGTGAAGCCTTTCGCGACACCGCCGAGCAGATGGTGCGCACCCTGGCCCAGTCGCATGACGAGCTGCAGGCCGTGGCCGGTCGGCAGGCCCATGTGATCACGCTGGCCACGGGGCGTACCCTGGCGCGCACCATCGTGGCCGACTGGCTGGCGCGCTACGGCAGCGTGCTGCAGACGGCGGAGATGCGCATCGTTACCCGCACACTCGACGAAACCGTGCACATGCTGCAGCGCGGCGAGGTCAGCTTTGCCCTGCTCTATCACCATGCGGCCATTGCCGTGCGACTGGATGGCCGTCAGTTCAGCTATCTGACGGTGATGAGCGACAAGCTGGTGCCCGTGGCGCGGGCCGATGCCGAAGGCAAGCCCTTGTTTGCACTGGCGCAGGCCCTGCTGCCCGGTGCCAGCCCCGTGCCCTATCTGGCTTTCTCGCACAGCATGGCGCTGGGGCGGCTGGCCGAAGATCATCTGGCCAGCCATCCGCTGTGGTCGCGTCTGCGCCGCTGCATCGAATGCGATTCGGCGGATGCCAATTACGAGTACGTGCTAAAGGGTCTGGGCGTGGCCTGGATGCCCTGGTCCATGGTGCAGCGCGACTGCCAGGACGGCCGTCTGGCGCTGGCCGGGGACGGCAGCCTGGACGTGCATTTCGATGTGCGGCTTTATCGGCCCAAACGCCGCTTGAGCACCGCTGCGGAGCAGTTCTGGACCGATATCACTGGCCAGTAAATGAGCGGTCACTCCTTTTTTGCCTGCGGCCAGACTTGAGGCTGGAAAAACAACAGCGGGTATCGGGCTCTTTGCGGCATTGCTCCCCCTCTATTTGCTCAAAAACGCGTTGATGTGCTGAAATGGCACGGAAATGTGCCAGATCGGCACTAAAAGGTTTTCTCCGTATTCGGACAATTGCCTCATACAGATTCGGAATAGTTTCATGCAGAACACAAACATCCTCCGCCGTACCGCCATCGCTGCGGGCCTGCTGCTGGGCGCTGCCGTGGCAGTGCCTGCCATCGCCGCCGACAACTATCCCAGCAAGGCCATCACCATGGTCGTGGGCTACCCGGCCGGTGGCAGCACCGACCTGGTCGGTCGTCTGGTGGCCGACGGCCTGGCCAAGCAGCTGGGCCAGCCCGTGGTGGTGGAAAACCTGGGCGGTGCCGGTGGCGCCATCGGTGCGCAGAAGGTGGCCAAGGCCCCAGCCGACGGTTACACCATCATGGTGGGCGCCAACAATGAGCTGGCCATCGCCAGGCTTATCAACAAGGCGGTGAAGTACAACATTGGCGACTTCACTCCCATCGGCCTGGTGGGTTCCCAGCCCATGGTGCTGGTCGCATCGCACAAGGCCGGCGTGAAGAACGCGGCCGAGTTCGTGAGCCTGGTGTCCAAGAACCCCGACAAGTTCAGCTACGGCAGCTCCGGCGTGGGCACGGCGCTGCACCTGGCCGGCGAGCTGGTCAAGGAGCAGGGCAAGCTGCAGATGACCCATGTGCCTTACAAGGGCGTGGCACCGCTGACCACCGACCTGGTGGGCAACAACATCGAGTTCGGCGTGTTCGTGCTGTCCTCGGGCCTGCCCCATATCAAGGCCGGCAAGGTCGTGGCCCTGGGTACGACCGAAGCCAAGCGCTCGGCCATCACCCCCGATATTCCTGCCCTGTCCGAGCTGCCCCAGTTCAAGAACGTGGACATCAACAGCTGGTTTGCGCTGATGGCTCCCAAGGGCCTGCCCGCTCCCATCGCCGCCAAGCTGAAGAAGGCGCTGGAAGAAACCATGGCTTCGCCCGAGTTCCGCAAGAAGATGGAGGAGACCGGCAACGTGGTGGCCGATCCCAAGGTGGATGCCGGCAAGTACATCAACACCGAGATTGCCAAGTACTCGAAGATTGTTCAGTTCGCCAAGATCGAGAACTGATAGTGGCACCGCCTGGGTGGTCTGAGACTGCCTGAGGTTCTGAACGGCTTGTGTCTTTTGGGGCGCAAGCCGTTTTTGTTTCTTGGCTGATTTGAGGGCAGAGGGCGGGCCGAGCCCTCCCTCTGAGTGCCAATCAAGCAAGCCGTAATAATCGAATCAAATCGGCATCAAGCGCAGGCCCACAAAGCGCAACCAGATCTCAATTCTGAGTCGCCAGCTGACAACGCGCAGGTGACACCGCCCCCACATTCACCTTCTGCGCGGCGAGCGCCGCATCCAGCGTCTCCCCGAGCAGCAGATTGCGCGCCAGCAGGCTGTAGCCGGCGGCGCTCTGGATGCCATAGCCGCCCTGGGCGGCAACCCAGAAAAAGCCCGGCACGGGCGTGGGCGAGGCATCCCAGCCTATCACCAGCTCGCCATCGGCGACAAAGCTGCGCAGGCCGGCCCAGGTATGCGAGGGGCGGCGGATTTGCAGCGTGGTGGCCTCCTCTATGTGATAGATGCCGGTGGCAATGTCCAGCTCTTCGGGCACCACATCGTGCGGAGCCACGGGGTCTGCATTGGCGGGCGAGCCCAGCAACTGGCCGGCGTCGGGCTTGATGTACCAGTTTTCATCGGCGCTGATGATGGCGGGCCAGTGCGTGGCATCCATGCCTTCGGGGGCCGGGAAGGTGAAGGCGCTGCGGCGCTTGGGCGTGATGCCGATGGGCGCCGCGCCCACCATGGCGGCCACGACATCCACCCAGGCCCCGGCGGCGTTGACGATGACCTTGGCACGAAGGCAGCGGCCTTGGGGCAGGGCAATGTGCCAGAAGTCGTTGACCCGGGTGATGGCCTGGACCTCGGCGTTGCACCACAGATCGCCGCCGCGCTGGCGCAGGCCGCGGATATAGCCCTGGTGCAGGCCGTGCACATCGATGTCGCGTGCGCCGGTGTCCAGAAAGCCGTCCACCAAGACCTCGGTGTCGAGCACGGGAACCAGGGTCTTGAGTTGCTCGGCGCTCAGGCGCCGGGCCTCGGGGGAGTGGATGGTGGCTTCGGCGTAGGCGGCGTCGACCAGATCCTTTTGCTCGGCCGTGCCCACATAGAGCACGCCGCGCGGCGTGAGGATGGGGGCTTCGGCAAAACCGGCCGGTGGCGCATCGTAGAAGGCGCGGCTGGCGCGGGTCAGGGCCTGCACCTGGGCGGGCCCGTAATGCTCTTCAAACAGCGCGGCCGAGCGGCCGGTGGTGTGATAGCCGGGCTGGGATTCGCGCTCCAGCACCAGCACGGAAGGCGGAGTATCGCCACCCGACTGCGCCAACTGCCAGGCGGCAGATGCACCGGCCATGCCCGCGCCCACGATGACGAAATCCCAGACATCTTTCTGCATTGCTTCTCTCCTCGGTGTCGCCGGCCATGGCCCTGCATGGCCGGCTGTGTTTGGTCAATCCTGGCTTGTGGCCGACTTGGCTCTGGATTTGGCAGGAGCCTTGTCCAGATAGGGCTTGAGGTAGCGGCCCGTCACGCTGGCCGGGTTGGCCGCGACTTCCTCTGGCGTGCCCTGAGCCACGACCTGGCCGCCGCCCGAGCCACCCTCGGGGCCCATGTCGATCAGCCAGTCTGCGGTCTTGATGACGTCGAGGTTGTGCTCGATCACGACGATGGTGTTGCCCGCATCGCGCAGCTGGTGCAGCACCTTCAGAAGCAGGGCGATGTCGGCAAAGTGCAGCCCCGTGGTGGGCTCGTCGAGGATGTAGAGCGTGCGGCCGGTGTCGCGCTTGGACAGCTCCTGTGCGAGCTTGACGCGCTGGGCCTCGCCACCCGACAGCGTGGTCGCGCTCTGGCCCAGGCGGATATAGGACAGACCCACGTCCAGCAGGGTCTGCAGCTTGCGCGCAATGCTGGGCACGTCCTTGAAGAAGGCATGAGCGTCTTCGACCGTCATCTCCAGAATCTGCGAGATGTTCCGGCCCTTCCACTGCACTTCCAGTGTTTCGCGGTTGTAGCGCTGGCCGTGGCAGATGTCGCAGGGCACGTAGACATCGGGCAGAAAATGCATCTCCACCTTGACCACGCCGTCGCCCTGGCAGGCTTCGCAGCGGCCGCCCGAGACATTGAACGAGAAGCGCCCGGGGCCGTAGCCGCGTTCCTTGGCGGTATTGGTTTCGGCCATCAGCTCGCGGATGGGCGTGAACAGGCCGGTATAGGTGGCCGGGTTGCTGCGCGGCGTGCGGCCGATGGGCGACTGGTCGACGTTGATGACCTTGTCGAAATAGTCGATGCCCGCGATATCGTCATGCGCAGCCGGCTCGGTGCCTGCACGGTGTACCTGGCGTGCCACTTCGGCATACAGCGTGTCGTTGACCAGGGTGGATTTGCCCGAGCCCGAGACGCCGGTCACGCAGGTGAACAGACCGACGGGGAAGTCCACCGTCACATTCCTGAGGTTGTTGCCGCGCGCGCCTTGCACGGTCAGCGCCTGAAGGTCGGTGCGCGCCTTGCTCGCAGATTCCCGCTTTTTGGCGGCCGTGACCGGAAAGCGCGATGTGCTTTGGCTGGTTTCGGCTTCACTGTCCTTGCGCAGCACGGGCAGCCAGGCGGTGCGCTGTCTGGGCACGGGAATGCTTTGCACGCCGCTCAGGTAGCGGCCCGTGGGCGAATCGGGGCTGGCCTTGATGTCTTCATAGCTGCCCTGGGCCATGATGCGACCGCCATGCACGCCGGCGCCCGGGCCCATGTCGATGATCTGGTCGGCTGCGCGCATCATGTCTTCGTCATGCTCGACCACGATCACGCTGTTGCCGATATCGCGCAGGTGCTCCAGCGTGGCAATCAGCTTGTCGTTGTCGCGCTGGTGCAGGCCGATGGAGGGCTCGTCCAGCACATACATCACGCCCGTCAGGCCCGAGCCGATCTGGGACGCCAGGCGAATGCGCTGGGCCTCGCCGCCCGAGAGCGTGTCGGCGCTGCGGTCCAGGCTCAGGTAGGACAGGCCCACATCGTTGAGGAAGAGCAGGCGCGAGGCGATCTCGCGCACGATCTTGTCGGCAATTTCGGCCTTGGCCCCGGCCATGCTCAGCTGCTTGAACCAGCCCAGCGCATCGGCCAGCGTGGCATGGCTGACCTCATAGATGGAGCGGGCCTGCTCGCCATCGCCCACGCGCACAAAGCGCGCTTCGCGGCGCAGGCGCGTGCCTTCACATTCGGGGCATTTGCGAATGCTGCGCAGCTTGGCCAGATCGTCGCGCACGACCTGGGATTCGGTCTCGCGAAAGCGGCGCTGAATATTGGGGATGATGCCTTCGAACGGGTGCGACTTGATAAAGGCTTCGCCCTTGCGTTCGCCGCTCTCGAAAACATAGTTGAACTCCATGGACTCGTCGCCCGAGCCAAAGAGAATCACGTCGCGCACCTTCTCGGGCAGCTCCTCGAACGCCGTCTCGGTGCTCACGCCATAGTGCTTGGCCACGCTCTCCAGCATGGAGAAGTAGTAGTTGTTGCGCTTGTCCCAGCCCTTGATGGCGCCGCTGGCCAGACTCAGCGACGGGAAGGGCACGACGCGGTCGGGGTCGAAGGCTTCGCTGTTGCCCAGGCCGTCGCACGCCTGGCAGGCTCCCATGGGGGAGTTGAAGGAAAACAGGCGCGGCTCCAGCTCGGGCAGGGAGTAGTCGCAGAGCGGACAGGCGAACTTGGCGCTGAACAGATGCTCCTTGCCGCCGTCCATCTCCAGCGCGATGACGCGGCCGCCGGCATCGGCACCGCCGGCGCGCAAGGCCGCCTCAAAGCTCTCGGCCAGGCGCTGCTTGATGTCTTCGCGCACCTTGACGCGGTCTATCACCACATCGATGTTGTGGCGCTCGTTCTTCTCCAGCTTGGGCAGGGACTGGGCATCGTAGATCTGCCCGTCTACACGAAAGCGCACATAGCCCTGGGCCTGGAGCTGCACGAAAAGCTCGGCGAACTCGCCCTTTTTCTCGCGCGCCAGGGGGCCGAGGATCATCAGCTTGGTGTCTTCGGGAAGCTGCAGCACGCTGTCCACCATCTGGCTGATGGTCTGGGCCTGCAGCGGTAGATTGTGGTCGGGGCAGAACGGTGTACCGGCGCGGGCGTAGAGCAGGCGCAGATAGTCGTTGATCTCGGTCACCGTGCCCACGGTGGAGCGCGGGTTGTGGCTGGTGGCCTTTTGCTCGATGGAAATGGCGGGGGACAGGCCCTCGATCAGATCGACATCGGGTTTGTCCAGGCGGCCCAGAAACTGGCGTGCATAGGCCGAGAGACTCTCCACGTAACGGCGCTGGCCTTCGGCGTACAAGGTATCGAAGGCCAGGCTGGACTTGCCCGAGCCCGACAGGCCGGTGATCACAACCAGCTGGTTGCGAGGGATGTCCAGGTCGATGTTCTTGAGGTTGTGCGTGCGTGCGCCGCGAATGGCGATACGTGTCTGCGCCAGAGAACGGCCCAGATAGAGGCTGTCATCATGGACTTCAGAGGGCGAATCAGGCTTCAGGGACACGGGCGCTCCAGACGGGGAAAACTCTCCATGATAGTCAGACGGGCTTGCGCGTGACTAGATGATTCAGGTTCACGGACAATCTACGGTTTTATTTCCTCTCTTTTGCCCGGCAGTGGTTTAGTTAACCTGGGCATAAGACTTTGACTCTTGGCAAAATCTGAGCGTGAAAAAAATCAATACCTCCCCCAGCGCGGGCACGCAGGGCACGGACAAATCCTCTTCCACCATGACCTCCCAGGAACGCCGCTCCAGCGGCGCCCTGGCGCTGATCTTTGCGCTGCGCATGCTGGGCCTGTTCCTGGTGCTGCCCGTCTTCATGCTGGAGGCACGCAAATACCCGGGCGGTGACGACCCGGCCATGATCGGCCTGGCCATGGGCCTGTATGGCCTGACCCAGGCCCTGTTCCAGTTGCCCATCGGTCTGGCCTCCGACCGTATCGGCCGCAAGCGTGTCATCGTCGCCGGCCTGCTGGTGTTTGCGGCGGGCAGCCTGATTGCGGCCATGGCCGACTCGCTGACCGGCCTGATGGCGGGGCGTGCCATTCAGGGCGCAGGCGCCGTGTCTGCCGCCGTCACGGCCCTGCTGGCCGATCTGACGCGCGATGGCGTGCGTACCAAGGCCATGGCCATGGTCGGCGGCAGCATCGGCCTGATGTTTGCACTGGCGCTGGTGCTGGCGCCGCTGCTCAATGCCTGGATAGGCCTGTCCGGCATCTTCGGCCTGACTTGCGCGCTGGCGCTGGCCGGCATTGCCGTGGTGCTGTGGGTGGTGCCGCCAGAGCCCAGGCAGCATGCCGATGCGCCCAAGGGCAAGTTCAGCGAGCTGCTGGGCCAGTCCGATCTGCTGCGCCTGAATTTTGGCGTCTTCATTCTGCATACCGTGCAGATGTCCATGTGGGTGGCCGTGCCTGCCATGCTGGTGCAGGCCGGTCTGGCCAAGGAGCAGCACTGGCATATCTATCTGCCGGCCGTGCTGCTGTCCTTTCTGGCCATGGGCCTGCTGTTTTCCATGGAGCGCAAGGGCAAGCTGCGCAAGGCCTTGCTGGGAGCCATTGGCCTGGTACTGGTCGTGCAGATCGGTCTGGGCATGCTGGCCGCCAGCGGCACCATTCCGACGGTCTGGTGCATGGCGCTGCTGATGTTTCTGTTCTTCTGCGGCTTCAATGCGCTTGAAGCCACCCAGCCAAGTCTGGTCTCGCGCATGGCTCCGGCGCCGCTGCGTGGTGCGGCATTGGGTGCCTACAACACGCTGCAGTCGCTGGGCCTGTTTGCCGGTGGCGCTGTCGGTGGTGCAGTCGCCAAATTTGCGGGCGTGCCGGGCTTGTTCATCATGACGGCTGTGCTCGTTGCCCTGTGGCTGGTCGTGACCTGGCCGCTGCGCCCGGTGGGGCGTCACTGACTTACAGCAACACCCCCTGAGGCGCTGTGCGCCTAGGCGGCCCCGCCTTCCCCCTCTCTGCTACGCGGAGGGGGACGCAGCCCTCGCAGCGGGGCTGCCCTTGCTCGGCTGCTCGCGCGCAGTGGCCCCTTTCCTGCTGGGGCACCATGTATCGCCGTGATGGGATATAGGGCAATCCCGTGCTCGTCATGGCTGGCTTGGGGCAGAATACGAGGTTCATTGGTTCGGGACCTTTCGTAATTGCCCGGGCCACTTTTTGAAAAGGTATCTCTATGGCATCCGTCAACAAAGTCATCATCGTCGGCAATCTGGGTCGTGACCCCGAAATGCGCACCTTCCCCAGCGGCGATCAGGTGGCCAATGTGACCATCGCCACCACAGACCGCTGGCGCGACAAGAACACCGGAGAAAACCGCGAAGCCACTGAATGGCACCGTGTGGTATTCAACGGCAAACTGGCCGAAATCGTGGGCCAGTACCTGCGCAAAGGCAGCCAGGTCTATGTGGAAGGCAGCCTGCGCACCCGCAAGTGGACCGACCAGGCCTCCGGTCAGGAACGCTACGCTACCGAAATCCGTGCCGACGCCATGCAGATGCTGGGCAGCCGCCAGGGCGGTGGTCAGCAGCAAGGCGGCTACGGCAGCGATGATGGCTATGGCGAAAGCAGCTACGAAGCACCCCGCCGTCAGGCTCCCGCTCCCATTCAGCAGCGCCCCGCACCGGCACCCATGCAGCAGCGTCCTGCTCCTGCGCCCATGGCTCCTCCTCCCCAGCGCGCAGCTTCGGGGTTTGACGACATGGATGACGACATCCCGTTCTAAATCACGGATAGGTGACTGTCGCCACTTTGCAAAGATTTGCAAAAAAGCCCGCGCTTTCAACGAGCGCGGGCTTTTCTTATATGGCGACTTGATAGATTGCGGGTGCGATTCGAAAGATGCTGCAGTCGAATGACAGCATGGTTGAAAATTTCAATCGAATAGCTGGCTTCATCGAATTAGTGAAATAAGATGCAGCATGCAAGCGCGTTTCATCCAGTTACGATTGATGATTGAGCGCTGAATCACACACTCAAGTGGGAGTGGTCCTAGCCAGTGCAGCCAAGCAGGACTTGGCGTTTCCTCAGGAGCTTCGAGCATGCCGACTTTGGTCATCTCAATCGACGGCGCAGTCATCAAGGAAGTACAGCTCACCAAGGAGCGCACGACCTTGGGTCGTCGTCCCTACAACGACATCGTGATCGAGAATCTGGCGGTCAGCGGCGAGCATGCCGTGCTCACCATCTCTGGCGGCAAGGTCAGCATTGAAGACCTGCGCAGCACCAACGGCACCTATGTCAACGGTCGCGCCATCCAGAAGCAGGACCTGCTCAATGGTGACCTGCTGGACATTGGCCGCTACAAAATCCGCTTTCTCGATACCGTGATTGCCGATTCGAGTGCCCCGTCGTCTGCCCAGAGCAACAAAAAGGCGTTGGCGCATATTTCCGAAGAGGCAGACAGCGGCTATGCCAAAGTCGCCAGTCCCTCGGGGTTTGGTGAAATCTCCAGCTTCAGCTCCACCATTCAGGGCTCGCTCGCCGCACTGCCCGAGCGCCACGCGGTCATTCGCATGCTCACCGGCAGCCTGGCTGGCAGGGAAATACCTCTATTCAAGGTCGTCACCACCCTGGGCAAGCCCGGTGTAGCCATCGCCTCCATCACCCAGAAGCCCCATGGCTTTGTGCTCACCCAACTCGAGGGCGCAAGCGAAGACCTCAAGCTCAATGGCCAGGTGGTGGGCCCTCTGTCTGTGCCGCTGCTCAATGGCGATACGGTGGACCTGGCGGGAAGCACCATGCGCTTTGTCGTGGAGTAAGCATCGACTTGACTCACACCAAGTCGCTGACAAATTTGTCATAACCTGTGACGGATACGTCAAATTTGTTACTAAAACTCTCTTGAATGCTGCCAAACGTGTCGCCTTGGATGAGGCCTGCCTTTGCCAAACTGTTGGCATGCAGCTTGCTTGGTAGCGTGTGTCTCATCCAACTAGGGAGTTTGAAATGAAGCGTTCCATTCAAAAGGGTTTCACCCTGATCGAACTGATGATCGTTGTGGCGATCATCGGTATTCTGGCTGCCGTGGCCCTGCCTGCTTATCAAAGTTATATGGCTAAGTCGCGCTTTGCTGAGGTGGTGCTGCAAGGTTCGGCCTGTCGCTCTGATGTCTCTGCTAAATATCAGACCTCCATGGACGCACTATCTCCCACAAACCCTGGCCCTGGTGGCTGGGGTTGCGAAATTCCTGCTGCCAACAGCAAGCCTGTGGCTGGAAAGTACGTGCTTGAAATCGCGACGAATGATATTGGTGCGGCTCGCTTGGCTCTCAAAGACACGGCTAACAAAGAACTTGGTATTCCTGACGGTGAGTATCTGTACTTTGTACCTTTGAAAAAGGATGGAACCAACATTGCAACTGCAGACTTGGCGGGAGCAGATAAGGGTGGTCTTACAGGTCAGCAGATTGGTGGCATGAAGTGCATGGCATCAACGACTGCAAAGGCTGAATTGAAGAAGTTGTTGCCTGGTAGCTGCTCCGTTGGTACTATTCCTGGCGGCGAAGATTTCAAGGCTGCATCGTCTTAATAGACACTGAAAACTAGTAAAAAGCCTCATTTTAAATGAGGCTTTTTTGATTTGCATAGTATTCCTATTTTTGATTATAAAATTCTCTCTTTTAGATAATTTTATTTATGTGGATTTCTTGTGCTTCTATTATATGAAGCGACTAAATATCAATAAAATTCACTGGCCAAATTAAAGAGTAGTTAATTTAATTTCGAAGAATTTACGGTTGGCGCTTTTTTAAAGCTAATCTCAGGCTATCCAATCCCCCGACTTCCCCCCCCGCTTCTCCAGCACCCTAACCCCCTCCATCACCATCCCCTTATCCACCGCCTTGCACATATCGTAGATCGTCAGCAAACCGACCTGCACGGCGGTCAGGGCTTCCATTTCCACGCCGGTCTGGCCTTTTAGCTCGACGGTGGCGGTGCAGAGAATGGAGCTGGATTCGGGCTCCAGCTCGAACTCCACGGCAACGCGGGTCAGGGCCAGGGGGTGGCACAAGGGGATGAGGTCGCTGGTCTTTTTGGCGGCCATGATGGCGGCGATGCGGGCCACGCCCAGCACGTCGCCTTTTTTGGCCGTGCCGGCCTGCACAATGGCCAGGGTCTCAGGCTTCATGGTGATGCGGCCTTCGGCGACGGCGATGCGGTGGGTGCTGGGCTTTGCTCCAACGTCCACCATATGGGCCTGGCCCTGGGCGTCGAAGTGGGTAAGAGAGGACATGGCGGTTCTTTCCGGCAGCAGACGGGTTCGGCTCTGCGGCGCAATCAGGGTTGAGCGGGTGGTGGGTGGCGGCTATACCTGGGCATCACAGGCGGGCATCTCGCCGCATCCATCAATCAAGGCATCATAGTGGGGTGTTGAACGGTCGGCATATGGAAGATCCGTATGTCGGCAATGCTGTGATTGCCATGCCATTTTTGATGCCAAAACTGCGTACAGTTCATATTCTAAAAGCGCTGACAGCTTCTGTTTTGATAGCTATTCAGGCCGTATCCCCATTGGCTTCCTCTGCGCAGGCGGCGGGTTTGCCGACCCTGGGCGACGGCGCATCGTCGCTGACCACGGGCGAGGAGCGGCGTCTGGGCGATTCCATCGCCCGCGAGCTGTACCGCGATCCGGACTATCTGGACGACCCGGTGCTGCAGGAATATGTGGAAGGCATCTGGCTGCATCTGCAGGATGCGGCGCGCAAGAATGGTGAGCTGTCGCCCGAACTGGAGGAGCGCTTTGCCTGGACACTGCTCCTGGGCAAGGACCGCCAGGTCAACGCGTTTGCACTGCCCGGCGGCTATATGGGCGTCTATCTGGGCCTGATCGGTGTGGTCAGCAGCGGCGATGAGCTGGCATCGGTCATTGCCCATGAAACCAGTCATATCACCCAGCGCCACATTGCCCGCATGATGGCGCAGCAAGGCAAGCAGACGCCGCTGATGCTGGCTTCCATGCTGCTGGGCGCCCTGGCGGCCACGCGCAGCCCCGATGCAGCCATGGCCATCATGATGGGCGGTCCGGCGGCGGTGATGCAAAACCAGCTGAACTTCTCGCGCGCCATGGAGAGCGAGGCGGACCGCATGGGCTACAGCCTGATGTCCCCTGCCGGTTTTGCTCCCCAGGGTTTTGTGAGCATGTTCGGCAAGCTGCAGCAGGCCAGCAGACTCAATGACAACGGCAGCTGGCCCTATCTGCGCAGCCACCCGCTGACCACGCAGCGTATCGCGGACATGGATTCGCGCATTCCGCCCGGCAAGCGTGCGGCCGACCCCGTGCCGACGCTGGAGCATGTGATGATGTCGGCCCGCGCCCGTGTGATCTCCAACCCCGGTGTCGAGGTGCGCCGCCAGTGGGCCAGGCTGCCGCGTTCCGGCAGTTTTTCCAGCCTGAGCCAGTTGGAGCAGGTCGCTCAGCTCTATGCAGCGACGCTCAGTGCCATGTATCTGCGCGACTGGCCGCTGGCGCGCGAGATGGCGCAGCGGCTGCTCGCGGCGACGGCGGACAACGCACCAGCGAATATTCAAGCCAGATGGCTGAATGCCGAGCTTGAATTCAAGGCCGACAACCCGCAGGCGGCCTTGGCGGCTTTGCCGCTGCAGTCCGGCAATGCCCCCCAGGCGGCGCCCAGGGTCACGGCCAGCGGCAATCTGGCCGGGCCACGTGAGGCCGGGCCGAGCGAGGCCGGGCCAAGTCTGGCCACGATTGACGTGGTGGAGCGGGTTGCGCCGCGCAGGCCAGAGCTGTTGCTCAAGGCGGAAATCCTGCTCAGGCTCAACCAGGCTGGCTCCATGGCCAGCCCCTTGCAGACCTGGGTGACGGATCATCCCCGCGATGGCTCGGCCTGGCAGACGCTGGCCCGCGTGTGGCGCAGCCAGGGCCAGGAGATGCGCGCCCTACGGG
Organism: Comamonas sp. NyZ500; assembly: GCF_016772095.1. NCBI lineage: Bacteria > Pseudomonadati > Pseudomonadota > Betaproteobacteria > Burkholderiales > Comamonadaceae > Comamonas > Comamonas sp. NyZ500. The sequence continues at coordinate 58,810 of NZ_JAEIJE010000006.1, forward strand.
CCGAAGCAGAGGCCCAGGTGGCGCACTATGACTACGCGGCAGCGGTGGATCGCTTCAAGGCCGCGCAGGATCTGGCTCGCAAGGCCGGCGCCAGTGCCGATTACTTCGAGGCTTCCATCATCGACACGCGTTTGCGTGCCGTGGACGAGTTACTCCGGGAACAGCTGCGCGACAAGGCGGTCAATAAGTAGGCCCAGCACCGAGTAGATCAGCGCACCCAGCATGGCGGCCCAGAAGCCGGTGACATGGAAGCCGCCGAGGATGCCGGAGGCCATCCAGAACATCAGGCCGTTGACCACCAGCAGGAACAGGCCCACGGTGATGATGGTCACGGGCAGCGTCAGTATCACCAGGATGGGGCGAATGATGGTGTTGAGCAGGCCGATGACCAGGGCCGCAATCATGGCCGAGCCGAAGCTCTGTACCTGTACGCCGCTGTAGACATAGGCGACCGCGAGAAGAGCCGCCGCGCAAAGAAGCCATTTGACGAGGATTTTCATGCTGACCAGCATAGCAGCAGGCCGTGTCTGCCGTCATCGCGGCGCAGCATAAAAAAAGCCTTGCGAGGTGTTGGCCGCGCAAGGCTTTTCAGAGAGTGCTTGAAGCTCTTAAATCGAGAGCGAGTCGTCGATCACAAAGCCCATCATGGCGGCAATTGCCGCCATGGTGCCGGGCAGATTCCAGCGGCCGCCGGTGGCGCCTGTCTTGGCATTGGCCTTGACGGGAGCGGCTTGCACGACCTCCTGCTTGGGGCGGCGGGCATCGATGATCTGTGCTGCGCCATGTTCCTGCTGCAACTCGGCGACCAGCTCGGTCAGCGGGCCCTTGGCCAGCACGGCGGTGACCTTGCCTCCTGTCGTCGCCATCACGGGCATCAGCGCCGCAAACAGCTTGTCTGCCCATTTGCCGCGCCAGTTCTCGCGAGCGCGATGGCTGACCCATTTGCTCACACGGTGGGTCATGCGCGGAGCACAGGCCACCAGCAACCAGTGGGAGGAAGCCGCCTGGCTCGATCCCGCCAGTGCCTCGAGCATAGGCTGGGCGTATGTGGCGTCATCCACGTAAACAATGATGGGGTTCAAAGTGCGTCCTAACGGGAACGAAGGTTGAAGAATGCGGCACATCTGTAGGAATGTGCCGACTTGTTTCTATTGTGAGTCGTGAAGGCTGCAGTCAGTTCCCGCATTCCTTCACGAATTGCTGGGTTTTCCAGACTTAGTGGGCTGCAACCGTGGGACGGCGGCTGGCAATGAACTTGCCCAGAGCCAGAACCAGCAGTGCGCCGCCGATATGGGCTGCCCAGTACAGGGTCTTGGAGATCTCGGCCAGACCTTGTGCATCGGTCGTGCCCAGCTTGGGCATCCACAGCCACTTGTCGGTGTTCACGAACACGGGGTCGGTCACGAACATGCCGCCCGCGATCCAGCCCAGCAGCATGCCGCCGGCCACGATGATCATGGGGAAGCGCTCCATCAGCTTGATGACCAGCTGCGAACCCCAGACGATGATGGGCACGGAAATCAGCAGACCCAGCACGATCAGCAGCATCTGGTGGTCGCCCGAGCTCTGGGCTGCGCCGGCGATGGCGATCACGTTGTCCACGGACATCACCAGGTCGGCGACGATGATGGTCTTGATCGCGGCAAACAGCTTGTCGCTGCCTTCGATGTTGTCGTGACCTTCGTCATCGGGAGCAATCAGCTTGATACCGATCCAGATCAGCAGTATGGCACCCACGACCTTCAGGAACGGCAGCTGCAGCAGCACCATGGCAAAGGCGATCAGGATGATGCGCAGGATGATGGCACCGGCAGTACCGTAGATGATGCCCTTGCGACGCTGCTCGGGTGGCAGCTTGCGGCAGGCCAGTGCGATCACGACCGCGTTGTCGCCGCCGAGCAGGATGTCGATGATGATGATTTGGCCCAGCGCAATCCAGAAGGGCGTGTGGGTCAGAAAGTCCAGATCCATGTGATTTTTCCTCGTTGTGGAATGCCGCCGGTGCAGTCTGCATAGGTTTGGCACTTGACGCCAGCGGGTGAAGACCAAGGTGACGTAAGTCGAAGCGCAAACCCGCGCGAGGAATCGTGCAGGGGCAGACACTTTGATTGACCGTCATCGGCCTATCAAAGGTCTTGCTCGATTGCAGCCTGGCTGCAAACCGTATGGCCGGAAGCTTGCGCTTCGTATTGACGACCATCCGCTCATGACGCAAAGCATGCGCCCGATAAGCTACTCCCCTTCGAAGCTGCGCATTTCAACACAGCAGGCATGGGATTTCAAGTTTCAAACCCCATCTAGTTCACAGGTTTTATATTGAGCAGCCGTCTTGCGGCGCCTTTGCACAAAGCACAGGCAGCTACCAAAAACGAAGCAACCTTGCTGACGCAGGCCTCATGGCTGCGGCTTATGATGCCTGCTCCATGACTGCCATTCATATCACCGACATCGAAGCGGCCATCAATTACTGGCGAGGCCGTGCTCCATCACCCGACGGCGTGCTGCTGGCACCCGAGGTCAAGGCGCTGGCCGAGGTGTATGCGCTGATGATTCATGCCTGCGAGTCCGAGGTGGCGGTGGAGGGTTTCCCGTCACATGCCATGGCTGCCTGGCTGGCCTGGTTCGACACCATGCCCGATACGCCTTGCATTGCCATCTGTTCCACCAGCCAGGGCGACGAGAAATGCAAGGGCTGCGGCCGCAGTTTCGACGAGGTGCAGCACTGGACTGCCATGGAGCCCGCCGAGAAGCGGGCCGTATGGCGCCGCATCACGGTCGAGGGCGATTCCTGGCGCTTCAACCGCTATGCGGAGCGCGCGGCGGAGCGGCGCGGCCAGAGTTTCTGAAGCTTATTTCCAGCGCGTGGGCTCGATAAACACCGTGCCCAGATTGCTGGACAGCGTGAGCTGGCCTTCCTGAATCGTGGCTTGCAGTTGCATGCTGCGCTCGGCCAGCGCACCCAGTTGCTGGGCCACTTCCGAGTCGATGTAATGCACTTCCAGCTTGCTCTGGCGGGCCAGCTTGCCTTCCAGACCCTTCCACCAGACATGGGCGGCGTGGTTGAAGGGGTAGACCAGCATATGGTCGGACTTGTTGCAGGCCTTGGTGATGGGCTTTTCGTCGGGCTGGCCGACTTCGATCCACAGGCGCTTCTGGCCGGTGTAGTCGGTGATGTGCACGTCCGGATCGTCAGGGTCGGACAAGCCGATGCCAAAGCCCAGCGTGCCGTCACCATTGCACAGGTCCTGCAGCTTCCAGGCGTTCAGCGCCAGGGCCACCAGGCGCACCATCATGCGGTCATCTGTTTCGCTGGGATGGCGCGCCAGTGTCAGATTGTGGTCGGCGTAGTAGTTGTGGTCGATGTCGGCAATCGACAGATTGGCTTTGAAGATGGTGGACTTGATGGCCATGGCGGTGCTGCCCGCAGGCAGTCCTTTTTGAAAACTATCAAAAACAAGAGCTGCCAGCGCCAATAAACATTGGCTTTGGCAGCTCTTTGATGCTGAAAAGCTTGAGTATCAAGCGCTAGCAGCTATCCTTTTTGCGGATCAAACTTGCGAATCAAACGCGCTTGGCCAGCTCGGCAGCCTTGCCGATGTAGGAGGCAGGCGTCATGGCCAGCAGACGGTCCTTGTCGGCCTGGGGGATTTCCAGACCGTTGATCAGGCGGTGCAGGTCTTCGGCCAGCACGGTCTTGCCGCGCGTGACTTCCTTGAGCTTTTCGTAGGCGCCCTGCACGCCATAGCGGCGCATCACGGTCTGGATGGGCTCGGCCAGCACTTCCCAGGCGTGGTTCAGGTCTTCCTGCAGGCGCTCTTCGTTGAGTTCGAGCTTGTTCAGGCCGGTCATCAGCGAAGCGTAGGCCAGCGTGGTGTAGCCGAAGGCGACGCCGATGTTGCGCAGCACGGTGGAGTCGGTCAGGTCACGCTGCCAGCGGCTGATGGGCAGCTTCTCGGCCAGATGCTTGAGCATGGCGTTGGCCATGCCCAGATTGCCTTCGCAGTTCTCGAAGTCGATGGGGTTGACCTTGTGGGGCATGGTGGACGAGCCGATCTCGCCGGCCTTCAGGCGCTGCTTGAAGAAGCCCAGGGAGACATAGCCCCAGATGTCGCGCGACAGGTCGATCAGGATGGTGTTGGTGCGAGCCATGGCATCGAACAGCTCGGCCATGTAGTCATGGGGCTCGATCTGGATGGAGTAGGGCTGGAAGCTGATGCCCAGGCCCTTGGGCTCGGCGGATTCCACCACGTTCTGGCTGAAGGCTTCCCAGTCGAACTCGGGCCAGGCCGACAGGTGGGCGTTGTAGTTGCCCACGGCGCCGTTCATCTTGCCCAGGATCTTCACGCCGGCGATGTTGGCAGCGGCCTTTTGCAGGCGTACGACCACGTTGGCCAGTTCCTTGCCCACGGTGGTGGGGGAGGCAGTCTGGCCGTGGGTGCGGCTGAGCATGGGCACTTCGGCATAGAGGTGGGCCATCTCGCGCAGCTTGGCGATGATGCCGTCGATGGCGGGCAGCAGCACGGTGTCGCGGCCGACGCGGATCTGCAGCGCGTGGCTGGTGTTGTTGATGTCTTCGCTGGTGCAGGCAAAGTGCACGAACTCGGCGGCCTTTTGCAGCTCGGCGCGGCCATCGAACTTGGACTTGATCCAGTACTCCACGGCCTTCACGTCGTGGTTGGTGGTCTTTTCGATGGCCTTGATGGCGTCGGCATCGGCTTCGGAGAAGTTGGCGACCAGCGCGTGCAGATAGTCGCGCGATTCGGCCGACAGCGCGGGGAATTCGGCAAAACCGGCATCGGACAGGGCGATGAACCAGGTCACCTCGACCTGAACACGGCGGTGCATATAGCCGTATTCGCTCATGATGGGGCGCAGTGCGGACAGCTTGGCGGCGTAGCGGCCGTCCAAGGGAGAGATGGCGGTGAGGGAGGACAGGTTCATGGTGGCGCAATTGTAGGTGCGCTGCATCAGTCGCACGCCGCGCTGGGTTGCTCGGCGGCCGTGACTGGCACGCATGCCGGCCCTTTGCGGCGGCAGCCGGGCCGCCATGCCAGCGCATAGAATCATCGCACCGGCCCGTCGCCGGTGACTCGTGTCATGGAACCGCTGCTATGAAACTAATAGGCTCCACCACCAGCCCCTTTGTGCGCAAAGTCCGCGTCGTGCTGGCCGAAAAGAAGCTGGACTATCAATTCGTCGAAGAGAACCCCTGGGAGGAAGCGCTTGCGCCGGGTACGGGCAATCCTCTGGGCAAGGTGCCGCGCCTGGTGATGGACGGAACGGAGGCCATGTTCGATTCGCGCGTCATCGTCGAATATCTGGACACACTTTCGCCGGTTGGCAAGCTGATTCCGGGCACGGGCCGCGAGCGCGCCGAGGTCAAGACCTGGGAGGCCCTGGCTGACGGCATGCTGGACGCTGCCGTTCTGGTGCGGCTGGAGGCCACCTGGCCCGGCCGCAGCGCAGAGCAGCGCAGCCAGGCCTGGATGGACCGCCAGATGGGCAAGGTCCAGGCCGCGCTCAAGGTCATGTCTCAGGGCTTGGGCGAGAAGCCGTTTTGCTGCGGAGGCACGCATCTGACGCTGGCCGATATCAGCGTCGGCTGTGCCCTGGCCTGGCTGGATTTCCGCTTTCCCGAGATGGACTGGCGCGCCGAGCATCCGAATCTGGCCGCCTTGCTGATCAAGCTGGCGGCACGCCCCAGCTTTGTGAACACCGTGCCCCACTGAGTGGCAGCATGTCGTCAAAGAAAAGGCCACTCGAAAGTGGCCTTTTTTGGGGCATAAAAAAGCTGCGAAGCATCCCGAAACGAATTAAGAGAGGGAGGGAGGAGAAGCGCTCCGGGGATTGTTCAATGGGCGTACCCAAGGGCTTCGCAACTGGAAATTGGTGAATGCAGACCTGTCAGTTCATTGCACTTGACTATCAGATAAGACACTGTTGCAGAAGTTCCAGCCCCAGTGGGTTTCATTTTTGTAACAGTTTGGCAATGCCTGTAGGCAAATCTTGATGGATGCTGCCAGTGCTTCGAAAAGCAGGTGCTCACCAATCTCCGATCCATTGAGGCAGTTAGCTGCTTTGCGCTGAGGCGACAGGCCCGAACACCGCAGTCCAGAGCTTGAGTACCGCTTCACGCTGGGCTTGGGCCTGCTCTGGTTCCAGCTGTCCGGAACGCTCATCCAGTCTTGCCACGTGTTGCAGGCGGCGCAGCTCACGGTAGGCCTTGGCTGCTTCATAGCCCACTGCCTTGGGCAGCAGGCCCGCGTCTTCGGCGCGCTGCAGCAAGGCGATATTGCCCACATTGGCGATCAGCTCGCGGTGCGCGCCGGATTCGGCCAGCACCAGGTACTGCACGGCAAATTCCACATCCACCATGCCGCCGGGGCTGTGTTTGACGTCAAACAGGCCGCCGCGTACCGGGTGGGCGCCACGCACCCGCTCACGCATGGTTTCAATCTCGTTGCGCAGAGCAGCGGCATCGCGCGGCGCGGTGATGACGGCTTCGCGCACCGCATCAAAACGCTGATGCAGGTGCAGATCGGTCGCAGGCTCGCCTGCAGGCGAGGGAAAGTCGCGGCTGCCAAGCACAAAGCGGGCACGCGTCATGGCCTGGTGTTCCCAGGTCCAGGCGGTGTTGCTGCCGCGCTGCTGCTGGTAGTTGGCATAGGACTCGAAGCTGGTCACCAGCAGGCCCGAGTTGCCGTTGGGGCGCAGTGCGGTGTCGATCTCGAACAGATCGCCTTCACCGGTCTTGACGGTCAGCCAGTTGATGAGCTTGCGCACATAGGCCGCGTAGACCTCGGGCGCGCGGTCATCGTCGTCATCGAAGACGAAGACGATGTCCAGATCGCTGCCGTAGCCGAGTTCCTTGCCGCCGAGCTTGCCGTAGCCCACGATGCCGAAACGTGGCGTATCGCGATGGCGGTTCTTGAGCCGGCTCCAGCACCATTGGGCCGTGATGCGCAGCACGCTGTCGGCCAGGGCGCTGAGGTCGTCGGCCACTTGCTCTACGGTAATGCGGCCTTCGATATCGCGCGCCAGCGTGCGGAAGACTTCGGCATGGTGGGCGCGGCGCAGCAGATTGAGCAGGGTTTCGTCGTCGTCCTCGCCCGTGGACTGCAGGGCGGCCAGGCGCATGGCCAGCTCGTGCTCGAAGTCTGCTGCGACAAAGCGCTCCTTGAGGATGGCATCGCTGGCCAGCTCATCGATCACCCCGGGGTGTTGCTGCAGGTAACGTGCTGGCCAGCGTGCAGCTCCCAAAAGATGTAGCAATCTCTCGTGAACTGCCGGGCGCTCCAGCAGCAAGGCGAGATAGCTTTCGCGGCGCAGCAGGGGTTCCAGCCACTGCAGAAAGCGTTTGGCAGCTTCTTCGCTGGACTGGCCGCTTTCCACCCATTGCGAGGTGCGCTCCACCAGCCTGAACAAACGAGCCCGCGCCTCGTCGCGCAGGCCGTTGATGCGGGTATTGCTGCGCCAGTCGGCGACCTGCCCGGCCAGCGAGGGAGGCAGGGCCTCGATCAGGTCTTCGATGTCTCTGGGCGTGGGCGGTCCGCCTGCCGCGGCCTTGGCGGCATTGCAGTGGCCGTTGCTGCATTGCTGGGAGTCACCGCCGAGCAAGGTGTCGAACTCCTGTGCCACCAGTTCGCGGTGCTCGTCCAGCTGGTGCAGAAAGCCGCAGGCATCGGCATAGCCCAGGGTGCGGGCAATCCACAGCAGATCATCGTCGCGTGTGGGCAGCACATGGGTCTGCTGATCGTCCAGATACTGGATGCGGTGCTCCACCTGGCGCAAGAAGATGTAGGCGCGGCTCAGCGCATCGGCAATCTCGGCGCTCATCAGATTGGCCTGCACCAGGCGCTGCAGCGCTTCCAGTGTGGGGCGACGGCGCAGTTCGGGGAACTGGCCGCCGCGCACCACCTGCAGCAGCTGCACGATGAATTCGATCTCGCGGATACCGCCGCGCGAGAGCTTGACGTCGTTGGCGCGCTCGGGATGGCCTGCGCTGCGCTTGGAGGCGTGGTCACGGATCTGGCGATGCAGGCTGCGCAGCGAGTCGAACACCGCATAGTCCAGATAGCGGCGGAACACAAAGGGCAGCACCACGCCGCGCAGGGCCTGGACGTTGGGGGTCTGGATATCGGCCAGCGGCGCTACGATGCGGCTCTTGAGCCAGGCAAAGCGCTCCCATTCGCGGCCATGGATCTGCAGATATTCCTCCAGCGAGGACAGCGAGACGGCGGGGGCGCCTGAATTGCCGTTGGGCCGCAGGGCCAGGTCGACGCGAAAGACAAAGCCGTGTTCGGTGGTGTCGCCGATCAGGCTGAAGATGCCCTTGACGGCACGGCCGAAGTACTCGTGGTTGGAGATCACGCCGCGGCCGTCGGCCTTGCCACGGGTGTCGCCGTCATGTTCGTAGACGTAGATCAGGTCGATGTCGCTGGAGACATTGAGCTCGCGGGCGCCGAGCTTGCCCATGCCTATGACCCAGAACTGGACTTCCTGGCCGGCGGGTCCTTGAGGTGCACCATGCCGGGTGTCGAGTTCGGCGCGCACCTGGGTGCAGGCGCGATCCAGGGCCAGCTCGGCCAGCTCGGTGACGGCCTTGGTCACTACGGCGAGAGGTGCCTGCTGTTCGCAGTCCAGCACGATGATGCGCTCCATCACCAGCTGGCGCAGCACGCGCAGCGCCGCGGAGAGGTCCAGGCCGCGCGACTGCAGCGTGCCCAGGGCCTGCTCCATCAGGGCCCGGTCGGGGGCTCCCGGCGGCAAGGCGTCAAACCAGTTCTCGTAACGGCGGTGAAGGCGCTGCACAAAGCGCGAGTACTGGGCCGGGGAAGGAACATTGAGGGCGTTTTCTGCCATTGCTTGCTCTGGGGACTGCATGCGGACCGTGAAAAATGATGTCAGGCAGGCAGGTAATCAGCCCGGCAACGTGTGGTTACCGAAACGCGCACGGGGCGCCGGTCATAATTCCTGCCATTGCTAGGCCACCGATGATCGAACCGAAACCACTCCCAACTCGCCAAATTCATAGGCTGGCCAGCTTGGCACGGTGGTCTCTGGGACTGGTCCTTAGCCTGTGGCTGCTGCTGGCCACCGTGTGGGGGGTGCTCCATTTCTGGATTGTGCCGCGAATCGAACAGTGGCGCCCCGAGCTGGAATCCCTGGCCTCACGCAGCCTGGGTGTACCGGTTTCCATTGGCCGGCTGAATGCTTACCGCTCGGGTCTGGTGCCGACCTTCGAGCTGGGCGACGTAGTCCTGCATGACCCTGCGAACAAGAGTGAGGCCTTGCTGCTGCCCAAGGTGGTGGTGGCGGTCTCTGCCCATTCGCTGATGACCCTGGGCGTCGAGCAGATATATCTGGAAGGGCCGGATCTGACGGTGCGCCGCGATGCCGACGGCCAGATCTTTGTGGCCGGTATTGCCGTGTCATCCGATCCGGGGCAGGGTACCGACTCCGACTGGATCTTCTCCCAGCCCGAAATCGCCATCCGCAGCGGCAAGCTGCAGTGGGTGGACGAGCTGCGCAATGCCGCGCCCTTGCAACTGCAGGATGTGGATCTGGTGCTGCGCAACAAGCGCTGGCACCACTCCCTGCGGCTGGATGCCACGCCGCCAGAGGGCTGGGGCCAGCGCTTTACGGTCATGGGCAACTTCAAGGAGCCTTTGCTGTCGGTGCATGAAGGGCGTCTGGAGCGCTGGAGCGGACAGGCTTATCTGGACTTCACGCATATCGACCTGTCCCATCTGGGCCAGTATCTGGGGCCGCAGGACTGGAAGCTGCAGCAGGGCAAGGGCTCGGTCAGGGCCTGGCTGGATGTGGATCACGGACAGCCCGTGGGCGGGGTGGCCGATGTCGCGGTACAGGCGCTGCAACTCCAATGGCGGGACAGACCTGAGCCCCTGGCCCTGCAGGCCTTGCGGGGGCGTTTGCGGGCCAAGAATCAGAACGGTTACCAGTTTTCCGTCCAGGGATTGCAGTTCACGGCCGATGACGGCCTGAACTGGCCCAGAGGCGACTTCAGCCTGCGCTATGTGCCGACCGGCGCTTCCGAGCAGGGCAGCCAGGGCGAGCATGGCGAGGTTCAGGCCGATGGCATCGATCTGGCCATTGCGGCGCAGATGCTGCAGCGTCTGCCCCTGCCGGAGTCCGTGCAGACCCAGCTCAAGGCGCTTGCGCCGGCAGGACAGCTGAGTGATCTCAAGCTGTCATGGCGCGGACCTCTGCAGCAGCTGGCGCAGTACAAGGCTTCGGGGCGCTTCGAGCAGCTGGGCTTGCGTTCCCAGGCTTCGCAGGAGGGTCCGCACAGCATAGGTATTCCCGGCGTGCGGGGGCTGAGTGGCAAGTTCAGCCTGGACCAGGACAGCGGCGAGGCAACGCTGACCAAGACGGCGGAGGCCAACCAGGCCATGCTGAGCTTCCCCGGAGTGTTTGAAGACCCCGATATTCCGCTCGACCAGTTCGACAGCCTGGTGCGCTGGCAACTGCTGGACAAGGGCCAGTCCATCAAGGTGCAGGTGCCCCGGCTGCGTTTCGCCAATGAGGACACGGCCGGCCAGGCCCAGGCCAGCTGGCAGTCCGGTGCAGGGACCAAGGAGCAGCCGCGCTTTCCGGGACTGCTGGATCTGCAAGGGCAGCTCAGCCGCGCCAAGGGTGAACGGATTTATCGCTATCTGCCCCAGGATCTGGGCAGCGATGCGCTGCGCTATGTGCGCGAGGCCATCACCACGGGTCAGGCCAGTGCAGTGAACTTCCGCGTCAAGGGCGAGCTCGAGCATGTGCCGTTTGAAAAGCCGGGCAAGGGCGAATTCCACATCAGTGCCCAGGTGCATGATGTGAACTACCAGTTTGTGCCCGGCTATCTGCTGGGCCCCGGCGAAAAGCCCTGGCCGCCGCTGACCAGGCTGTCGGGCGAGCTGGTGTTCGACCGCAACTCCATGCAGGTGCGCAAGGCCAAGGGCTTTCTGGGGCATACCGCCATCGTGGTTGATGAAGCGCAGGCCGGAGTGGCCGACTGGAACCTGACCGAGGTGGAGGTCAACGCCAAGGCTCATGGAGCTCTGGGCGATATGCTGAACCTGGTCCAAGGCTCGGCCCTGTCTGCGCTGACTGCCCATGCTCTGGATGGCAGCAAGGCCACGGGCAATGCCAAGCTCAGCCTCAGGCTGCATCTGCCCACCATGCATATGGAGCGCAGCAAGGTACAGGGTGAAGTGGCGCTGGCGGGCAATACGCTGCAGCTGATGCCCGAGGTGCCCACACTCAGCCAACTGCGCGGCAATGTGCAGTTTTCGGAGACCGGCTTTCAGCTCTCGGGCGTGCAGGCCAGAGCTCTGGGCGGTGATGTGCGCATCGAGGGCGGCATGAAGCCTGCCGCCGACGCCGCCACGGCTCCGGTGCAAGTGCGCGTGGACGGTATTGCCACGGCCCAGGGCCTGCGTGACGCCAAGGAGATGAGCGAACTGGTGGCTCTGGGCAAGCATCTGCAAGGCCAGGCCCGTTATGGCTTGCAGATCAAGGTGCTGCACAGCGTGCCGGAAATCAGTCTGCAGTCCGAGCTGCAGGGAATGGCGGTCATGTTGCCAGCTCCTTTGGGCAAGGCGGCCGACAGCTCCCTGGCCTTGCGTGTCAACCGTACGGTGCCAGCCGTGGCCAAGCCGCTGACCGATCAGTTCAGCGTGCAATGGGGCAATCAGGCCGCAGCTTTGCTGGAGCGCGATATCAGCGGGGCCCAGGCCCGCATCACACGCGGCAGCCTGGAGCTAGTGGAGTCGGGCAAGGCGGAAGCCGCGTTGCCGCCTGCCGGCCTGCAGGCCAGGGTGCAATTGCCGGTGCTTGATCTGGATGCCTGGAGTCGTTTGTGGCCCGATGGCGCAGGGGGCGCTGCCGATGGACCAGGTGCCGAGGAAGAGAGCTGGCGCCAGTTTGTGCCGCAGCAGCTGGCGCTCAAGGCGCGCGAGGTGAAGCTCCATGGCCGTTCGCTGCACGATGTATCCCTGCAGCTCAGCCATGCCAGCAAGGTCTGGACCAACCAGATCCAGTCACGCGAGCTGGCAGGGCGTGTGGAGTATCGCGAACCCTCCGCGCAGGAGCCGGGCGGCCTGGTCATCGCCAAGCTCTCGCGTCTGAGCATTCCCGACGGCCCGGACGAAGGGCTGGATGCTGCTGCGGAACAGACCGGCAATGTGCGCGAGTTACCGGCCTTGCAGGTCAGTGTGGACGACTTCCAGCTGGGCAAGCGCTCGCTGGGCAAGCTGGATGTGGTGGCGCGCAATCACGGGCTGTCCGTCGGCGCGGGGCAGCGCGAATGGCAGCTGTCGCGCTTCAATATCAGCACGCCCGAGGCGACGTTGACGGCCCAGGGCTCCTGGGGGCTGCGCTCCAGTGACAAAAAGCACCCGGGGCAGACCCAGCTGCAGTTCCAGCTCAATCTGCGCGATGTGGGCAAGCTGCTCAATCGCTTTGACATGCCGGGCGTGGTTGCCAATGGACAGGGCCAGCTGCAGGGTGAAATCAGCTGGACAGGAGCGCCCGTGACGCCGGAGTTCAAGACCATGTCCGGCGCCGTGCATCTGGAGGTGCAAAAAGGCCAGTTCCTCAAGGCCGATCCGGGACTGGCCAAGCTGCTGGGCGTGCTCAGCCTGCAGTCTCTGCCCAGGCGGCTGACGCTGGACTTCCGCGACGTGTTCCGTAACGGCTTCTCTTTCGACTTCATGCGAGGCGATGTCACCATAGAGCGCGGCATTGCCAAGACGAATAACATGCAGATGAAGGGCGTGAACGCGGCCGTGCTGATGGAGGGCTCTGCCGATATCGACAAGGAAACCCAGGACCTGCATGTCGTGGTAGTGCCGGAGATCAACGCCCTGTCCGCCTCCCTGGTTGCGACGGCCATCAATCCCGTGGTGGGGCTGAGCAGCTTTCTGGCACAGATGATTCTGCGTGGCCCGCTGATTGCGGCCACGACCAAGGAGTTCCATATCCACGGCAGCTGGGAAGACCCGCAGGTGACCGAGCTGCCCAGGCGCAGCGTGCCCAAGGCCGGAGCCGACGATGCCGGCAAGCAGCCCGCTGCCGCTCCAAGCTCAGAGGAGAAGCCATGAAGATTGCCGCTCTACAAATGGTCTCGGGTCAGGACGTCGCAGCCAATCTGGCGCAGGCGCGCAGCCTGATGCAGCAGGCTGCCGCCCTGGGTGCGGAGCTGGTGGTGCTGCCCGAGTATTTCTGTGCCATGGGAGCCAGGGACACCGACAAGCTGGCCTACCGGGAGGCTTTTGGCCAGGGGCCGATCCAGGACTTCATGGCCGGGGCGGCCAGGCAGCTGCAGCTGTGGGTGGTGGCCGGCACGCTGCCGCTGCAGGCCGCTGACGACAGCCATGTGCTCAACACCAGTCTGGTCTATTCGCCCGAGGGCGAATGCGTGGCCCGCTACGACAAGATCCACCTCTTTCAGTTCGACAACGGGCGCGAGAGCTATACCGAGGCTGCCGTGGTGCAGGCGGGCAGCCAGCCCGTGGTCTGCGACATACAGGCCAGAAATGGCGTGAGCTGGCGCCTGGGCCTGAGTGTCTGCTATGACCTTCGCTTTCCCGAGCTGTACCGCGCACTCAGTGCACAGGGGGCCGATCTGCTGCTGGTGCCAAGTGCCTTCACCTACACCACGGGCCAGGCGCACTGGGAGGTGCTGCTGCGGGCGCGGGCGATAGAGAACCTGGCCTATGTGCTGGCACCGGGCCAGGGCGGCGTGCATGAAAACGGTCGCCGCACCTGGGGCCACAGCCTGCTGATCGACCCCTGGGGCGAGGTGCAGGGCCTGCAGGCCAGCGGCACCGGCGTGGTGGCGGGAGAGCTCAATCGTGACCGCCTGCTGCAGGTGCGCCAGCAATTGCCGGCCTTGACCCATCGTGTGCTGTGACTGATCCGCTGAATACCGCTCTTGACGCACTGCCCGAGGACCATCCCGCCCATTGGCCCTGGCGGCGCTGGCGCATGGCCTGGAAGCGCTGGTCGCTATGGACCTTGCTGGTGGCACTGGTGGTCAGCATGCTGGTCACCATGGTCTGGCTGGCCGGACGCTATGAGGCCTCGCAGGTGCAGGAAAAGCTGGAGCGCGACACCGCCAATGCGGTCGGCGATATCCGTGCAGCGCTGGGCCGCAATCTGCAGGACCTGCTGGCGCTGAGCGCCTACAGCAGCAAGCATGCCGCCTGGCGCGAGCATGCGACCGAGCTGCTGCAGCAGCGCCGCGATCTGATGCGCATCGAATGGCGCGGTGAAAACATGCGTCTCATCGAGCATGCCGAGACGCCTTACCGCACCTTGCTGGTCGAGGACGAAAGCCATTTGCCCGAGCTGCATTCGGGCGAGGCACTGACCTGTACCCAGGCCAGACGCGTCAACGGGCCATCGTACTCGCCCAGCCGCTTCCAGCTGCTGGGCGAGGGCCTGGGCACGGAGACCATGCAGGTCTGCATGCCGCTGACGGAGAACGGCCATGTGGTGGGCTATGTGCTGGGCACGTACAGCCTGCAGGGCATTCTGATGGCCCAGGTGGGGAAATCCCTGCCGCGCACCCAGGAGGTTTCGTTCACCGAGCCGGACGGCACGCGTCTGGCCATGGTGGGGGCGGCCTGGCGCGGCTCGCGCATGTTCACGGCCCAGCAGTTGCTGGATCTGCCGGGCAACACCCTGGTGCTGCGCATGGACAGCTGGCATCACGCGCCCAGCGTTTTTCCGAATGTGATGACGGCGCTGGTGACCGGCATGTCGATCGCGCTGGTGACCGTGGTGGTGGTGCTGGTGCGCGACAACCGCCGCCGCCTGCGTGCGGAGCGCGATCTGGGCGATGCGCTGGCCTTTCGCAAGGCCATGGAGGACTCCCTGGTCACGGGCATGCGTGCACGCGATCTCCAGGGCCGCATCACCTATGTGAACCCGGCCTTCTGCAATATGGTGGGCTTCAGCGCGCAGGAGCTGCTGGGTCTCAATGTGGCGCCTTACTGGCCGCCCGAGCTGGCCCAGGAATATGTGAGCCGACGCGATCAGCGCCTCGCCGGCCTGCTGCCCACACCGCGCCAGGGCCACGAGAGCGTGTTCATGCGCAAGGACGGCTCGCGCTTTCCGGTGCTGATTTTCGAGGCGCCGCTGATCACCGCCCAGGGCCAGCACACGGGCTGGATGAGCGCTTTCATCGATATCAGCGAGCAGCGCCGCATGGAGGAGATGTCGCGTGCCTCCCAGGAGCGCCTGCAGGCCACGGCACGCCTTGCGACGGTGGGCGAGATGGCCTCCATGCTCAGCCATGAGCTGACACAGCCGCTGGCCGCCATTTCCAGCTATGCCACGGGCTCGCTCAATCTGCTGGAGCATGAGCCGACTGACCCTCAGGTCCCGCATCTCAAGGACTTGCGCATGGCTCTGGAGCGCATCAGTTTTCAGGCCGACCGCGCAGGCAAGGTCATCAAGAGCGTGCGCGATTTCGTGCGCCGGCGCGACAAGTCCAGAGAGGTGGTGCAGCCCGTGGAGCTGATCGATGCCGTCATGCCTCTGGTCTATCTGCAGGCGCACAAGCTCAATGCAACTGTGCAGCTGGAGCTGGAGCCCGATCTGCCGGGGGTGCTCTGCGATGTCACCATGGTCGAGCAGGTGCTGCTCAATCTGGCGCGCAACGGCATGCAGGCCATGGACCTGCCCGAGCTCAAGGAGAGGGTGTTGACCATGGCTGTCAGGCGCAGTTCTGACGGTAATAACGCGCGTTGGGTAGAATTTTCCATCATGGACTGCGGCGCCGGCATTTCTGCGGAAGTCGCCGAGCAGCTGTTCACCCCCTTCTTCACCACGCGCACCGAAGGCATGGGCCTGGGCCTGAGTCTGTGCCGCACGGTGGTGGAGCAACATGGTGGTCACCTTGATTACCGCCCGCACCTCCCGCAGGGCACGGAGTTTGTCTTCACGCTTCCGGCCCACTGGGAACCCAGAGAGAACTAGGCTTCATGGAACCTGTAACCGACGCTACCGTCTACGTGGTGGACGACGATGCCGATGTCCGAGAGGCATTGGCATGGCTGCTGCGTTCGCGCAGATTGCTGAGCGAGTGCTATCGCAACGCTGAAGAATTCGAGCAGGCCGTGCTGCAGACCAGCCCCGTGACGCGTCGTCCCTGCTGCCTGCTGCTCGATATGCGCATGACGGGCATGAGCGGGCTGTCGCTGTTCAACCGCATGCTGGAGCGCGGCCAGATCGAGGCCATGCCCGTGATCTTTCTGACCGGCCATGCCGATGTGCCGACAGCCGTGGATACGGTCAAACGTGGTGCCTTCGATTTCTGCGAGAAGCCGTTTTCCGACAACGCGCTGGTGGACCGGGTGGAGCAGGCGCTGGCGCTGTCCGCCGAGCATCTGGCCGCTTTGCAAGCACGTGAAGAGGTGCGCAGCCGCTTGGACGAGCTCACCGATCGCGAGAAAGACGTGATGAAGCTGGTCGTCGAGGGCGTGCCGAACAAGTTGATTGCCGATCAGCTCGACATCAGCGTGCGCACCGTGGAAGTGCACCGGGCGCGTGTCTTCGACAAGATGCAGGTCAAGTCGGCCGTCGAGCTGGCCAATCTGCTGCGCAACGCCTGAGCGTAAGCCTCCGCGACATGAAAAAAGCCCCGCTTGGCGGGGCTTTTTGCTGGTCTCGCGCTGGCTTATTGAGGCGCACGCTCGCCCACGAAGATTTCCACGCGGCGGTTGCGCGCACGGCCTTCGTTGGTGGCATTGGAAGCCACTGGCTGGTGCGAGCCCATGCCCTGAACCTGGATGCGGGCGCCGTTGACGCCACGCGAGGTCAGATAGTTGCGGGTGCTCTCGGCGCGCTGCAGCGACAGAGGGTTGTTGATTGCATCGGAGCCTGTGCTGTCGGTGTGACCGATGATGCGCACTTCTGCGTTGGGGTTGTTGCGCAGACCTTCGGCAAAGCGATCGAGGATGGGGGCGAAGTTGCCCTTGATGTCGGCGCGGCCGGTGTCAAAGGAGATGTCGCTGGGGATGTCCAGCTTGAGCTGGTTGTCCGCGGTCTGTGTCACGCCCACGCCTGTGCCCTGGGTCGCGGCTTCCATTTCACGCTTTTGCTTCTCGAGGTTCTGCGACCAGATATAGGAGCCCAGGGCGCCGACACCGGCACCGATCAGTGCACCCTTGCCGGCATGGCCGCCAGCAATGGCGCCGATGGCAGCACCGCCCAGTGCGCCCACGCCTGCACCGGTCGCAGTACGACGCGTGGTGTCCGACATGCCGCCGGTATTGGCGCAGCCGGTGATCAACAATGCAGAGGCCAGAGCGGCCGTCACAGCCATTTGCTTGCGCATAGAAAACTCCTTAGTTTGATAAACGACCCGGAGGGTCTTGCAAACCAGCTTTGCGTAAAAGCTGCAAGGCCACGAGCGTACTGCCAAGAGAAGGCAAAAAAAGTAGGACGCGGGCCAGCGAGCGGTTTCTGATGCAAAAGATTGTCACATGCAGCCCGCGCTGCAGTGGCTGCAGCGCCATGGGCTAAGCTCGATTAGAGCGATCTTGTTCGGGGTCTGCAAGCACTTCTTTGTGTGGCGCAGGCTCGACCGGGGCCGGCAACTCACCCTTTTTTCGACCTGAGAACATGGTCCACCACACAATAGCGACCAAAATGGCCAATGCCAGCAGTGCTTCAAGCAAAATCAGACCCATGAATTTCCATCTCCTGCGCCGTGCTTCACTGGCGCTGATTGTAGGAACCCTGGTGGCATGCACCACCACCAAGCAGCAAAACGACCCGGCATCGGTGCCCGAGATGGCTCCGCATGGCGGGCCGGCTTCCGCAGCCAAGCCGCCGTTCACCGCCAATGTACCGACTAAAAGCCGCTGGGTGGCGGTGGATTGGGGCGAGTTGCCCGGCGTGCCCCAGGATTCCCTGAACGAGGCCTGGAATGCCTGGATCAAGAATTGCGAGCGTCCCAGCACCGTGTTTGCCAATCTGTGCGGCGAGGTGCGAAGGCTGAGCATCGCCTCGGAAGACGAGCAGCGCAGCTGGATGATGAACACGCTGCAGCCCTATCGCATCGAAGCGACCACGGGCAGTCCCGACGGCATGCTGACCGCCTATTACGAGCCCTTGTACGAGGCGCGCCGTGTGCAGGGCAACGGCTTCAACGTGCCCATCTATCAGGTCCCGCAGGGCTTTGGCAAGCGCAAGCCCTGGTTCACGCGCCAGCAGATCGACACCAACTCCGAGGCCCAGGCCGCCCTGGCCGGCCGTGCCATTGCCTGGTTGCGCGACCCGGTGGACATGCTGGTGCTGCATATCCAGGGCTCGGGCCGGCTGATGCTGACCGAGGCCGACGGCCGCCAGCGCATGATCCGCGTGGCCTATGCCGGCACCAACGATCAGCCCTACAAGAGCGTGGGCCGCTGGCTGCTCGACCAGAACCTGGTGCGCGATGCCACCTGGCCCGGCATCAGCGCCTGGATTGCCGCCAATCCCTCGCGTGTCAACGAGATGCTCTGGAGCAATCCGCGCTATGTGTTCTTCCGCGAGGAGGCGCTCAATGACTTCGATGCCCAGTTCGGTCCCAAGGGCGCCCAGGGCGTGGCGCTGACGCCGGGCCGCTCGATTGCCGTGGACCGCAACAGCATTCCCTATGGCACGCCGGTCTGGCTGTCCACGCCCGGCCCTACGGTCTCGCTCAACCGCCTGGTGTTCGCGCAGGATACGGGCAGCGCCATTCTGGGCGCCGTGCGCGCCGACTATTTCATGGGCTGGGGGGCCGAGGCCGGTGATGTGGCGGGCCGCATCAAGCAGCCGCTCAAGCTCTGGGCCTTCTGGCCCAAGGCCTTGGCCGGATCGGCACCGCATCTGCGTTGATGCTAAAAACAGGAGCTGCCAGCGCTTGTCAGTCAATGAATTCCGATGAATAACTATCTGAAATCATTGCACTGAAAGCGCTGGCAGCTCTCTTTTAAAGAGCGTCGCTGAAGTAGCGCTGCACCACGGGCGGCTCCTTGCCCTTGTGAAAGCTCAGCTTGCGGTCGCGCAGCGCCACATCGGCGGTCGTCACGCGCTCGAAGCGGCGCAGATGCTCGGTCCAGGATTCATCGGTGATCTGCTCCACGAAGCGCTCGGGCTGGCTCATGCTGTGCAGCAGGCTCCAGGACAGCGCGCCCTGGCGCAGACGGCTGCGCCGGCTCAGCTGCATCAGGTCGCGGAAGGCGCCGGCCCTGGCCGGGTCGATCAGGTACTCGATGGTCACCACCACGCGCCCGGCTTCGGGCGTCGACGCTGCCGTCGGCGGCGTGAAGGCGCGCGAAGGGCTGAGGTCTTCCTCGATGTCGCGGTCCGGGTTCAGGCGCTGCACGATCAGCAGGGCCGTCAGCCCGCTGACGGCGGCCACGGCCATGCTGATCTGCACCGAGCCCAGGCTGGCGATCTTGCCCCAGATGGCGGCGCCAATGGCCGTGCTGCCCATGATGGACATCTGGTAGACGGACATGCCGCGTGCCCGCACCCAGTTGGGCAGGGCCATCTGCGCGGCCACGCCCAGCGTGTTGGCCGTGGCCAGCAGGGCCATGCCCGAGAGCATCATGCCCGGCACGGCCACGGCGATATGGGGGGCGAAGGCCACGGTCAGCGTGGCCAGGCTTTGCGCGGCCACGCCGGCCAGCACCGTGCGCTCGCCCGACAGCATCTGGCGTATGCGCGGCAGCAGCATGGCGCCCAGGATGGCGCCCGCGCCCATGGAGGCCAGCAGCAGCGTGAAGGTGCCGGCACTGCCGCTGCTGGCCGTGCCGTGGTCCAGGCGCTGGGCCGTCAGCGGCAGCAGCGCCATGATGGCGGCGGCCTGCAGAAAGTAGCAGACGGTGCGCAGCAGCACGGCATGCATGCGCGGCGACTCCTGGATGAACTGCAGGCCCACCCGCATGGCCGAGCCCAGGCGCTCGCGGCCCAGCGGGTTGGCGGGCTGCTGGCGCTTCCAGCGCAGCAGCACAAAGCCCGAGACGATGGACAGCACGGCGTTGAGCACAAATACCCAGGCGCTGCCCAGGCCGGCAATCAGGGCCCCGGCGACCAGTGGGCCGATGATGCGCGAGGCATTCATGGCCACGCCGTTGAGGGCCATCGCAAAAGGCAGATGGTGCTTGGGCACCAACTCGGGGATCAGCGCCGAGAACACCGGCCAGCGCATGGCCAGGCCGATGCCGTTGGAAAACACCAGGGCCAGCAGCAGATAGGGCGTCAGCTGGCCCGAGAGCACGGCCAGGCACAGCAGCAGCGCCACGGCAGCCACCCAGAACTGGGTGACGATGAAGTAGCGGCGTCGGTCCAGGATGTCGGCCAGCGCCCCGCTGGGAAGGGCCAGCAGCATGACCGGCAGGGTGGAGGCCGACTGCACCAGCGCCACCAGCACGGGCGAGGTGGTCAGCGATGTCATCAGCCAGGCGGCCGCCACATCGTTCATCCACATGCAGATATTGGCCGTCATCCAGATCATCCACAGCATGCGGAAGGTGGGCGTGGCCAGCGGTGTCCAGACGCCCGGGGCCGCGGCCGGCGGCGCGCCGCCGTCATGCATGGCCGAGGGATCTTCCAGCAGCTTGCCTGCAGGGACCTGGCCGGAGTCTGAAGTTATTGGATTGTGGGAAGCGCGTGCTGCGGAATCATCGTGGGCCATGGGACACGATTCTGTAGCAGGAAAGTTGTGCTGACAAATACGTAGTTCCTCACAGCGCCAGGTTGCGGCGGCCACCTGTCGCAGCGGTGACGGGTGCTATTGATCAGTGAGCATTCAGCGCATGCCAGTCAATGATTTCAATGCCGATACGGCAGGTATCGCCCATGGATAAAGCGGTGCGCGCTTCACTTTTGAAGTGCGCCGGCCGGGCTCAGGCATGCGTCAGCGTGCTGGGCAGCGGCAGCGCGCTGCTGGACTTGACCTCGCCCAGCGAAAAAATCGTGTGCACGTCTTTGACGTTGGGCAGGCGCAGCAGCACATTGCGCACAAAACCGGAAAAGCTCTCCAGATCCCTGGCCACGACCTGCAGCTCGAAGGTGCCCGCGCCGCTGATGTAGTGGCAGGAGGTGACTTCGGGCAGCAGGCGAATGGCTTCCTCCATGCGCAGCGTGATGTCGGCCGTGTTCTGTGCGGCATCCACGCGCACAAAGGCCAGCACGCCCAGGCCCAGCTTGTGGCGGTCCAGCGTGGCGTGATAGCCGGTGATGTAGCCCGACTCCTCCAGCGCGCGCACGCGCCGCCAGCAGGGCGCGGCAGACAGGCCCACGCGCTGGGCCAGCTCGGCATTGGTGAGGCGCCCATCCATTTGCAGCTCATTCAGGATGGCCCAGTCGAAGCGATCAAGTTGGTTCATGATTCGCAATTTACAGCAAGATTCTTTCAAAAACTAGGTTAATCCCGGCAATAAAAAGAAAGCTCTATTCGGGGCGTTTTCCGTAAACTTTGCTCAAACAACTTGCGTTCCGTGCCTCTGGCGCAGGAATGCCCAAAGCAATATGCTGCTCTGGTAGCCAAGAGCTGCCACGGGTGGTCACCCACATGGAGACAAGCCATGAATGCCCCTTTGCCCGATGAAGTCCGTCGCGCCCTGGAGTCTGTGACTCTGGACGACAAATATTCCCTGGCCCGCGGCCGCGCCTTTATGAGCGGCGTGCAGGCCCTGGTCCGGCTGCCCATGCTGCAGCGGCTGCGCGATGCGCAGGCCGGGCTCAACACAGCCGGCTTCATCAGCGGCTATCGCGGCTCGCCCCTGGGCACTTACGACCAGTCCCTGTGGGCGGCCAAAAAGCATATGGAAGCGAATCACATCGTCTTTCAGCCCGGCGTGAACGAAGAACTGGGCGCCACGGCCGTCTGGGGCACGCAGCAGCTCGATCTCTATCCCGAGACCAAGAAGTTCGACGGTGTCTTCGGTATCTGGTATGGCAAGGGTCCGGGCGTGGACCGCTGCTCCGACGTGTTCAAGCACGCCAATATGGCGGGCACGGCCAAGCATGGCGGCGTGATTGCGATTGCGGGCGACGACCACATCAGCAAGTCCTCCACGGCCGCGCACCAGAGCGACCACATCTTCAAGGCCTGCGGCACGCCGGTGTTCTTCCCCAGCAATGTGCAGGACATCCTCGACATGGGCCTGCATGCCTTTGCCATGAGCCGTTTCTCGGGCCTGTGGTCGGGCATGAAGACGATCCAGGAGGTGGTGGAGTCCTCCTCCTCGGTCCTGGTGGACCCGGATCGCGTCAACATCATCCTGCCCGAAGACTTTCAGATGCCGGACGGCGGCCTGCATATCCGCTGGCCTGATCCGCCGCTGGAGCAGGAAGCGCGGCTGATGAACTACAAGTGGTATGCAGCCCTGGCCTATGTGCGCGCCAACAAGCTCAACCACAACGTGATCGAAGGGCCCAACGACCGCTTCGGCATCATCGCCAGCGGCAAGGCCTATAACGATACGCGCCAGGCCATGGCCGATCTGGGGCTGGACGAGGACACCTGCCGCCAGCTGGGCATCAGGCTGCACAAGGTCAACGTGGTCTGGCCGCTGGAGGCCACCATCACGCGCGATTTCGCGCGCGGCCTGCAGGAGATTCTGGTGGTGGAGGAAAAGCGCCAGGTCATCGAATACCAGATCAAGGAAGAGCTCTACAACTGGCGCGACGACGTGCGCCCCAATGTGGTGGGCAAGTTCAGCGACGAGCATGGCGGCGAATGGTCGCTGCCCAACCCCAGCACCGACTGGCTGCTGCGTCCCACGGCCGATCTGACTCCCGCCATCATTGCGCGCGCCATTGCCCAGCGCCTGAAGAAGCTGGGCGTGCCCGAGCATGTGCAAACGCGCATGCAGCAGCGTCTGGCCGTGCTCGACGCCCGCGAAGCGGCGATCAAGGCGGCCAAGGAGGTCTCGACCGGCGACCGCACGCCCTGGTTCTGCAGCGGCTGCCCGCACAACACCTCGACACGCGTGCCCGAAGGCTCGCGCGCCGTGGCCGGCATCGGCTGCCACTATATGACCACCTGGATGCCCGACCGCCGCACCAGCACCTTCACGCAGATGGGCGGCGAGGGCGTGACCTGGGTGGGGCAGGCGCCTTTCACCAAGGAAGCCCATGTCTTCGCCAATCTGGGCGACGGCACCTACTTCCACAGCGGGCTGCTGGCGATCCGCCAGAGCATTGCGGCCGGCACCAACATCACCTACAAGGTGCTCTACAACGACGCCGTGGCCATGACGGGCGGCCAGCGCGTGGGCGAGCGGCCCGAAGGCCATTCGGTGCTGCAGATCATGAACAGCCTGCTCTCCGAAGGCGTGGGCAAGCTGGTCATCGTCACCGACGAGCCCGAGAAATACGATGGTGTGAAGCTGGGCGAGGGCGTGACCGTGCACCATCGCGACGAGCTGGATGCGATCCAGCGCCAGTTCCGCGAGCTCAAGGGCTGCACGGCCATCATCTACGACCAGACCTGCGCTACCGAAAAGCGCCGCCGCCGCAAACGCGGCGTGCTGAGCACGCCCGACAAGACCGTGGTCATCAACGAGCTGGTCTGCGAGGGCTGTGGCGATTGCTCGGTGCAGTCCAACTGCCTCTCGGTCGAGCCCGTGGAGACCGAGTTCGGCCGCAAGCGCCGCATCAACCAGAACAGCTGCAACAAGGACTATTCCTGCGTCAAGGGCTTCTGCCCCAGCTTCGTCACCGTCGAGGGCGGTCAGCTCAAAAAGCCCAAGCAGGAGAAGAAGGGCAGCCTGGAGGCTCTCCCCATTATTCCCGAGCCCGTCCTGCCCGTGGCCGAGCAGGCCTGGGGCATCGTGGTGGCCGGCGTCGGCGGCACGGGCGTGATCACCATCGGTTCGCTGCTGGGCATGGCCGCACACCTGGAAGGCAAGGGCGTGGTCACCCAGGATGCGGCGGGTCTGGCGCAAAAAGGCGGCTCCACCTGGAGCCATATCCAGATCGCCAACCGCGCCGATGCCATCTACACCACCAAGGTGGACATGGCCAAGGCCGATCTGGTCATAGGCTGCGACCCCATCGTGGCGGCCACGCCCACCACCTTGTCTGTGATGCAGCCGGGGCGCACCTATGTGGCGCTCAACAGCCATGCCGCGCCCACGGCCACCTTTGTGGGCAACCCCGACTGGCAGTCGCCTGCCGCACGCTGCGCCACGGCGCTGGCCGAGGCCGTGGGTCATGGTGCCCTGGGCAGCTTCGATGCCGAGAAGGCCTCCACGGCCTTGCTGGGCGACAGCATCTACGCCAACCCCATGATGCTGGGCTACGCCTGGCAAAAAGGCAGGGTGCCGCTCAGCCATGCCTCGCTGATGCGCGCCATGGAGCTCAACGGCGTGCAGGTGGCGCGCAACCAGGAGGCCTTTGAATGGGGCCGCCGCTGCGCCCACGATCTGGAGGCCGTGCGCGCTCTGTATCAGGCATCGCAGGTGATCCAGTTCGTCAAGAAGCCGTCGCTGGAGGAAATGCTGGACAAGCGTGTGGAGTTCCTCACGGCCTACCAGAATGCGGCCTATGCCCAGCAGTACCGCGACTTCGTGGCCAAGGTGCGCGCGGCGGAAGAGCCGCTGGCCCAGGGCACGCGCCTGTCCCAGGCCGTGGCGCGCTATCTGTTCAAGCTCATGGCGTACAAGGACGAGTACGAGGTGGCGCGTCTGCACACCGAGGCGGCCTTCACCCAGAAGATCAGCGAGATGTTCGAGGGCGACTACAAGCTCGTGCATCACCTGGCGCCCCCCGGTTTTGCCAAGAAGGACGAGCAGGGTCATCTGCTCAAAAAATCCTATGGCCCCTGGATGCGCAAGGCCATGGGCTGGCTGGCCGGCATGAAGGGGCTGCGCGGCACGGCGCTCGATCCCTTCGGTCGCACCGAGGAACGCCGCACCGAGCGCGCCCTGATCGTCGAATATCGCCAGTGCATCGAAACCCTGCTGACGGGTTTGACGACCGACAAGCTGGCGCTGGCCGTGGAGATCGCCTCCATCCCCGAAGACATTCGAGGCTACGGCCATGTCAAAGAGCACCATCTGGCGGCTGCGCGCATCAAGTGGCAGTCCTTGATGACTCGCTGGAATGGCTCGGCTGCAGCTGCTGCGCCAGCCGTCAAGCTGATGGCAGTGAACTAATTGCGCCGAGGCGCATCACAACAAGGCCGGGGCAACCCGGCCTTTGTATTCATGGTCAGAGGCGATGCTGGCAGTGGGCTATCTGAATTTGATAGCTGTCAGCGCCTGTATTGAGTGATATTCAAAGATAAAACAGTCACAAAACAATACGGGTAATGCGCTGATAGCTATGTTTTTTACGGGCATTGTTGATGTGGAAAGGGAGGTCCCCATCGCATCAGGGAATGCCTGTGCTGCGCGGCTGCCCATGCCAATCTTGGGTACAAGCCAGCCGAATACAATGTCCCGCTGACCTGGCGAGATCGCGCAAGTGCGCGCCTGCCGGGACCTATTCCTGACAAATTCACTCTTTCGGAGTCTTTTTCGTGTTCATTTCTTCTGCTTTCGCCCAGACCGCTCCTGCCGCCGCTGCTGAAGGCGGCTTCATGGGTTCGCTCACCGGCATGCTGCCTCTGGTGCTGATGTTCGTGGTGCTGTACTTCGTGATGATTCGTCCCCAGATGAAGCGCCAGAAGGAACACCGCTCCATGATCGACGCGCTGGCCAAGGGTGATGAAGTGGCTACCGCCGGCGGCATCATCGGCACCGTGACCCGCATGGCCGAGCAATTCATCTACATCGAAGTGGCTTCCGGCGTGGAAGTCCAGATCCAGCGCTCCGCTGTGGTGCAAGTGCTGCCCAAGGGCACGGCCAAGTAAGCCTGTCCGCTGTGGATTTTGAGGGGTACGGCGCTCGACCAGAGTGCGCGTACCCGTTGTGCGTTGCTGTAAAAAAAAGAGCGCGATCATGAACCGATACCCGGTCTGGAAGTACGCGATCATCGTGATCGCGCTGCTGGTGGGGGTGCTCTACACCCTGCCCAATTTCTTTGGTGAAGCGCCTGCCGTGCAGGTGTCCTCGGCCAAGTCCACCGTCAAGGTGGACAACGCGGTGCTGCAAAAGGTGGAGTCCGCCTTGAGCGCGGCCAGCGTCAAAGCCACATCGATGTCGCTGGAAGGCACTTCGGTGCGCGCCCGTTTCGATACGCCCGATGAGCAGCTCAAGGCCAAGGACGTTATCCAGAAGGCGCTGATCTCCGACCCCACCGACCCCTCCTACATCGTGGCGCTGAACCTGGTGTCGCGCTCGCCCGACTGGCTGACGGCCATCGGCGCCAAGCCCATGTATCTGGGTCTGGACCTGCGCGGCGGCGTGCACTTCATGCTGCAGGTGGACATGGCGGCGGCCCTGACCAAGAAGGCCGAGAGCTATGCGGGCGATCTGCGCTCTTCGATGCGCGACAAGAATATCCGCCACGGCGGTGTCAGCCGCGACGGCAACAACGTCACCATTCGCGTGCGCGACGAAGCCACGCTGACGGCGGCGCGCAATCTGATCGCGGACCAGTTCCCCGATCTGGCGGCCACTTCCACGCCTGACGGCACGGGCTTCAAGCTGGTGGCCTCGATCAAGCCCGAAGCCCTGCGCAAGGTGCAGGAGCAGGCGCTCAAGCAGAACATCGTCACGCTGCACAACCGTATCAACGAACTCGGCGTGGCCGAGCCCGTGATCCAGCAGCAGGGCCTGGACCGCATCGTGGTGCAACTGCCCGGCGTGCAGGACACGGCCAAGGCCAAGGACATTCTGGGCCGCACCGCCACGCTGGAAGTGCGCATGGTGGACGAGTCCGCCGAAGCGCGTGCTGCCGAGATGGGCTCCGGCCCCGTGCCTTTCGGCTCCGAGAAGTATCTGGACCGCAACGGTCAGGGCATCATCGTGCAAAAGCAGGTGACGCTGACCGGCGAGAACCTGACGGATGCCCAGCCCGGTTTTGACAGCCAGACCCAGGAGCCTACCGTCAACCTGACGCTGGATGCCAAGGGCGCGCGCATCTTCAAGGACGTGACGCGCGAGAACGTGGGCAAGCGCATGGCCATCATCCTGTTCGAAAAGGGCAAGGGCGAGGTGGTCACGGCTCCCGTGATCCGTGGCGAAATCGGCGGCGGCCGCGTGCAGATCTCGGGTCGCATGACTACGGCGGAAGCCAACGACACTTCGCTGCTGCTGCGCGCCGGCTCCCTGGCCGCGCCCATGGAAATCATCGAGGAATACACCATCGGCCCGAGCCTGGGCGCCGACAACATCAACCGCGGTATTCACTCCGTGGTCTGGGGAATGGTGGCGATTGCGGCCTTTATGTGCATGTACTACATGCTGTTCGGCGTGTTCTCCACGATTGCTCTGTCGGTGAACGTGTTGCTGCTGCTGGCCATTCTGTCCATGCTGCAGGCCACGCTGACCCTGCCCGGCATTGCCGCCATGGCGCTGGCACTGGGCGTGGCCATCGACTCGAACGTGCTGATCAACGAGCGTATTCGTGAAGAGCTGCGTGCCGGTGCTTCGCCTCAGGCGGCCATCCATGCAGGCTACGAAAACGCCTGGCACACCATTCTGGACTCCAACGTGACCACGCTGATCGCCGGTCTGGCCCTGCTGGCCTTTGGTTCGGGCGTGGTGCGCGGCTTTGCCGTGGTGCACTGCATAGGCATTCTGACCAGCATGTTCTCTGCAGTGTTCTTCTCTCGCGGGCTGGTCAACCTCTGGTATGGCGGCAAGAAGAAGCTCAAGAGCGTCTCCATCGGTCAGGTCTGGAAGCCTGAGGGTGAGGGTCACCGTTCCGTGGCCGGTCGCGGCAGCAACAACTAAGGAGGAAGATCATGGAGTTCTTCCGCATCAAAAAAGACATTCCGTTCATGAAGTACGCGTTGGTCTTCAACGCGATTTCCTTCATCACCTTTGCGCTGGCCGTCTTTTTCCTGTTCTCGCGCGGCCTGCATCTGTCCGTGGAGTTCACGGGCGGTACGGTCATGGAAGTGGCCTACACCCAGCCTGCCGATATCGGCAAGGTGCGTGAAACCGTTTCCAAGCTCGGCTATGCCGATGTGATCGTGCAGAATTTCGGTACATCCAAGGATGTGATGATTCGTCTGCCCGTGCAAAAGGGCGTGACGACTGCTCAGCAAAGTGAGCGGGTGATCACTGCACTGAAGGCCGAGGATGCCGAGGTCACGCTGCGCCGCACCGAGTTCGTCGGCCCGCAGGTGGGCGATGAGCTGATGCATAACGGCCTGATGGCGCTGGGCATGGTGGTGCTGGGCATCATCATCTATCTGGCCTTTCGCTTCGAGTGGAAGTTCGGCGTGGCGGCCATCATTGCCAACTTGCACGACGTGATCATCATCCTGGGCTTCTTTGCCTTCTTCCAGTGGGAGTTCTCGCTCTCCGTGCTGGCAGGCGTGCTGGCCGTGCTGGGCTACTCGGTCAATGAGTCCGTGGTGATCTTCGACCGTATCCGGGAGGCCTTCCGCAAGTTCCGCAAGCTCAGCACCCACGAGGTGATCGACCACGCCATCACCTCGACCATGAGCCGGACCATCATCACCCACGCCTCGACCGAAGCCATGGTGTTGTCCATGTTCTTCTTTGGCGGCCCCAGCCTGCATTACTTTGCGCTGGCGCTGACGATTGGTATCTTGTTCGGTATCTATTCTTCGGTGTTCGTGGCGGCTGCCATTGCCATGTGGCTGGGCGTCAAGCGCGAAGATCTGGTCAAGGCTCCCGCCAAGTCCGGGTCGCAAGATCCCAATGATCCCAACGCGGGAGCCGTGGTCTGACGCTTTGACCATTGCGGCGGGTGCATAACTGCTTCTGCCGCCATTACACTTACGGAATGGCTCTCTCGCAGTCTTCCTCCACCGCGCCTGCGGCCCCGCAACAGCTGGGCTGGCAGGCGCGCTTGCGTTGGGTCCATGGCATTTGTCAGGGCCTGCCCAAGGTCGCTCGGCAACTGGATGAATTCCTCTCCAACCAGAGCAGTGCCGTCTCCACTGCCAAGGAGATGCAGGAGTGGCGCGAGGCCTGGGTCGGCTTTCAGCAGAACAAGGACGCCTGGTTGCAGGCAGGTGCTCAGGCGCTGCAGCAGGCTGCGCGCAAGCCACCCTCTGGTGGAGCCGAGAGCAATGCTTCGGGCTCGGCTCCGCTGACCTTCGAGCTGCTCAGCGACGATGTTGTCGAAAACAGGATTCTGGCCTCCCGCATGGCCCTGGCCATGGGAGAGACGCTGCAGCCCGGCTTCGAGGCCATGCGCCTGCGCATTCAGGCACTGGAGGGCCATGAGCTGGCTTCCCGGGACATGTTCCGCGCCGAGACCGTCTGCCTGCATCTGGTCGAGCAATGGCTGAGCTGCGGCATGGAGCGCAAGCATTTGCTGCGGGCTGTGGAGCCCCTGCAGAATGCGCTGGCACCGCTGATGGAGTCCGAATACAGCATCCTGCACAAGCTGCTGGATGCCAAGGGCGTCAGCAAGGCCCAGGATGCCCCGCTGCGCGTGCGACGTACCGAGGGTGGCCCGTCCACCGGTGCCATGCATCTGGGCGCCAGCAGTGGCTATGGCAATGCGTCCGATGCGGGTTGGACCAACTCTGCCATGCAGTACATGCCGGCCGGTATGGCTGCCGGTCTGGGCGTCGGGACTGGGATGGCTCCGGGCATTGCCCTGCCGCCAGGCGCCAGCGCCGGCCTGGGCATGCTGGCGCGGGCGCGCCATCGCGCGCTGGATGCCATGAATCAGCTGCGCCAGGTGCTGAGCCAGCCTGCGGTCGGCATTCCAGGACTGATGCCTGGCACGCCTGTCGTTCCCATGCCTCCGGCGTCTGCCGCTCTGGCGCAGGCGCTGCAGGAGCAGCAACAACTGATGGCGGCCGAGCTCCAGGCCCAGTATCCGTCTGCGGCCGGTTCGGCCATGGCCATGCCCGCCATGGACTACAGTCCGGCAGCGATCGGCCAGCTGGTCAATCTGGTGCGCGAGCGCTCGGCCGACTGGAAGCAAAAGGCCGAGACCAAGAGCGAGAAGGCGACCATCGAGGTGGTGGCGCTGATGTTCCAGAGCATTCTTTCGGAAGACCGGCTGCCGCCGTCCATTCGCGTCTGGTTCGCGCGCCTGCAGGTCCCCGTGTTGCGCGTGGCCCTGGCCGAGCCGCAGTTCTTCAGCGACCTCAATCACCCGGCGCGCAAGCTGATCGACCGCATGGGCTCCTGCGTCATGGGTTTTGACGCCAGCAGCATCAACGGCAATGCGCTGGAGACCGAGATCCGCCGCGTGGTTCAGGTGATAGAGCAGTACCCTGAAACCGGGCAGAAGGTCTTTGCGCTGGTGCTGCGCGAGTTCGAGGAATTCCTCACCAGGCACTTTGCCCAGAATCGGTCCACGGCCAAGATCACCAGCGTGGCTCAGCAGGTGGAGCAGAAGGAGACGCTGGCCATCCAGTACACCATCGAGCTGCGCAATATGCTCACCGACATGCCGGTGCGCGAAGAGGTGCGAGACTTTCTCTTCAAGTCCTGGGCCGATGTGCTGGCCATGGCCACCGTGCGCTATGGCGCCAAGGATGCGCGGGCCATGCGCCTCAAGCAGGCGGCCAGCGAGCTGGTCTGGTCGGCCAGCGCCAAGCCCTTGCGTCAGGAGCGCGCGCGTGTCATCCAGGGCTTGCCGACCTTGCTGCAGACCTTGCGTGAAGGACTGGAGCTGGTGAGCGTGACCGGCGATGCACAGTCTGCCGCGATCAAGGTGTTGACCGATACGCTGGCCCAGGCCTTCATGTCCAAGACGGCAGCCATTCCGGCCGAGCGTATCGAGGCCATGGCCAAGCGCCTGGCGGAGCTGGAGAAATACATCAGCGAGGATGGCAAGCTCGACGATATGCCGCTGTCCAGCGAGAGCATAGAGCTGATGCTGGGCGTGGATGCGGGCGATCTGAACGTTATTCCCAACACGGACAGCCTGGTGGAGCCCGCCATGCTGGAGTGGGCCCAGTCGCTGGAAAGCGGTCGCTGGTTCACGCTGGACCACAACGGTGCCCGTGTGCAGGTGCAATATGTCTGGCATAGCCGTCGCAAGCATCTGCATTTGTTCGCCTCGCTGGATGGACACTGTTATCTGCTGCAGGCGCAACGCATGGCGACCTATCTGCAGGCCGGCTTGCTCGCGGTGCATGATGCCGAAGCCCTGACGGTGCGTGCCACGCGCGATGCACTGCAGAAAATTCAGGCGAATCCGGAAAGACTGGCCTAAGCCCCTGAGGTGCTTTGCATCTTTCCCCTTTCTCTACGCGCTGCACCAGGGAAGGGAGCGGCCTTTGCTGGGCGTCGCCTTGTCGGGATATGCCGGTTTGGGGCTTCAGCTTTGCGTAAGTCGCTGGTACAGGCCGCCAGGCAGGCGCGCGACCAGGCCGTCGAGCTCCAGTTCCATCAGCTGCGCCTGCAAATGGGCGGCATCCCAGCCCGTGCGATCGCTCAAGGACTCCAGTGTCATGGGGTCATGGCCCAGCGCCTGCAGCAACGGGTTATCCGGTGTCGATGCCTTGTTTTTGGCAGCTTCCTGCGCTGGTTCGGCTCTGGTCGACGCGAGTTTCAGTCCTTGAAGCTCTTCGAGCACGTTGTCAGCGGTTTCCACCAGCTTGGCGCCCTGGCGTATCAGCGCATGGCAGCCCTTGGCCTGCGGCGCGTGGATGGAGCCGGGGATGGCAAAGACTTCACGCCCCTGCTCGTTGGCCAGGCGGGCCGTGATCAGCGAGCCAGACTGCAGGGCGGCTTCCACGACCAGGGTGCCTTGCGACAGGCCTGAGATGATGCGGTTGCGCTGAGGGAAATGCCGGGGCAGGGGCTCGCTGCCCAGCGGGTATTCGCTGATGACCAGCCCATTGCGCGCAATTTGCTGTGCCAGCTTGGTGTGCGCACGCGGATAGACCTGATCGAGTCCGGTGCCGACGACGGCAATCGTGCGGGGGGTAGGGCCTGAGCGGGCCTGAAGTGCTCCCTCATGGGCAGCTGCATCGATGCCGCGTGCCAGACCTGAGACTATGCACAGCCCTTGCTCGGCCAGTGCCTGCGCCATGCTGCGCGCATTGATGACTCCCTGGGCGGATGGATTGCGGCTGCCCACCATGGCCAGGGTGGCAGGGTAGGGAAACCAGGGCCCGGCAGATGCCAGCAGTGCCGCTGGACCTTGGACAAACAGCAGCAGGGGCGGATCTTCGGTCTGCAGCAAGCAGTCCGGATACTGAGAGTTGCCCAGATGAATCACGGTGTGCAAGATACCCGGCGCGGGGGAGCTCAGCCAGCGGGCCAGTGCGCTGCAATGCTGCTCCCAGTCTGCCGGGAGCTCTGTCAGAGCCTTGATCTGCGCCTGAGTGGCGCATTCCGCCCATGTGGACAGCGGCAGCCGCCAGACCGCGTCTGCACTACCGGCGCTGGCCAGCAGGCGGCGTGCCGTGGTGCGTCCGAGACCCGGTGTCAGCAGCAGGCGCAGCCAGGCCAGAATTTCGGCATCGGGTGAGGCATGGAGCGCATCTTGTGAAGGGGGCGACACCATGCTCACGCTCCATTCAGGGCTGGGGCGACTGCAGGCCATCGCCCACATTCACGCCAC
Source organism: Comamonas sp. NyZ500 (assembly GCF_016772095.1). Classification (NCBI taxonomy): domain Bacteria; kingdom Pseudomonadati; phylum Pseudomonadota; class Betaproteobacteria; order Burkholderiales; family Comamonadaceae; genus Comamonas; species Comamonas sp. NyZ500. The sequence goes on from NZ_JAEIJE010000006.1 coordinate 91,429, forward strand.
GCTGGGCCGTGGTGATGAGCGCGTAGGAAACCCGGTCAAACACCTTGAAGACCATGGCATAGCCATTGGCCTCATCGGGCAGCTTCACCCGGTCACGGCTGGGGCTGGTCTTGTCCACGATGACATTGCCCTTGCTGACGAGTTCCAGCACTGCGCCGATGTCCATGCCGTCCTGGGCTCCCTTGTTGATGGCAATGACCTGATTCTGAGCTGCGTTATAGCCCACCGAGTCACCATAGATGGAGACCACGGCGGCATCTACCGCATGGCGCGGGGCATGGGGCACATAGCTCAGATACTGCTGCTCGGGCGAGGGCAGCAGACGGTCACCTGCGCGGATTTCATTCTTGGAGCGGATGATGTCCACGGTTCCAGGGGTGGTCTGTACAGGCTGGCCCGGCGCGGATTCAAGCAATGTTTCACTACGCGCCACGGTGGCACTGCCCAGGTACTTGGCTTCGTAGCCAAGGATTTCCCCGGTGATGGGGTCCTTGAGCGGCGTGGCATCGCGGAAGATGCGATAGCTCGCGGGCCGGCCCTTGCCGGTGGTGACCAGCGCGCCACCGGAGTTGCGTACATAGGCGCGATCGCCATTGGCCATGAGCACGCGCTTGTCCTGGGTGGCGATGATGCGCGGGGCTTGTGTAAGTGCCTGGCTGTCCACCACCAGCGGCTCGGCCAGGAAGGGCTCGATCAGATGCGGCGGCAGCGTGGGCAGGGCCAGGTCGTTCAGTGACGATTCACGCGTTTGCGGCGACAGGCGCACTACCCCGGAATCGCCGTTGGGGGCCGTGGTCGATAGACGGGCATAACCGTTGCTGCGCACCAGATACAGCACCTGGCCGGGGTAGATCTGATGAGGGTTGGCGATGCTGGAGAGGTTCATGCCCCAGAGTTCGGGCCAGCGCCAGGGCTGGCGCAGATACATGCCAGAGATGCCCCAGAGCGTGTCGCCGCGCTTGACGGCGTACTGTGCGGGAGCGTTGGGCGCCAGTTCGTTCTCGGGGATGCCTTGCTGAGCGACTTGCTGTGCGGTGGAGCGCTGGGTGGCGGTCACAGGATAGCTTTGGGCGTGGACCGAAGTCAGGGCTGCAAGCAATGTGGCTCCAATGCTCAAGGCGCGTGCAGTGGCAAATGCGGTCATGAAGTTCCTTCTGGCGGGATTCGTTTGCTGCAGCGTCCCTCGCGTCGCCGCACTGTGGCCGATCTTGGCATAGCCAGCCAACAAGTCTTACAAATGTGTCGAAATTCTCGATGCAAGGCCTCGATAGATCAATGTTTATTGAGGACGTGACAAGCGTTTGGCGTCAAATGTTGGGACAATAACGACAGATTTACCGAGACACCATGGCCATTCTTCCCATCCTCTGCTACCCCGATCCCCGTCTTCACAAGGTCGCCAAGCCCGTGGCGCAGGTGGATGAGCGCATCCAGTCTCTGGTGAAAGACATGCTCGAGACCATGTATGACGCCCAGGGCATCGGCTTGGCCGCGACACAGATCGATGTGCATGAGCGCGTCATCGTGATCGACGTGTCCGAGAAGCGCAACGAGCCCATGGCCTTGATCAACCCCGAGATTCTCTGGGCCAGCGAGGAAAAGCAGCTGGGCGAGGAAGGCTGCCTGTCCGTGCCCGGCATCTACGACGGCGTGGAGCGCTCCATTGCCGTCAAGGTCAAGGCCCTGGATGAGAACGGCAACAGCCGTGAGATCGACGCCGAAGGCATGCTGGCCATCTGCATCCAGCACGAGATGGATCACCTGCTGGGCAAGGTGTTTGTCGAATACCTCTCGCCGCTGAAGCGCAATCGCATCAAGACCAAGCTGGTCAAAGCCCAGAAGCATGCCCTGAGGGCCTGATCGGAGTGTCCATGTCCCTGCCTCGCCTGCAAACACTGTTGACTGCCAGTCTGCTGGCATTGGGGCTGGCGGGTTGCATGGTGCCCCAGTGGCAAAAGCCTGGCATGCCTCAGGCCGAGGTGGAAAAAGGCATGGGCAAACCCACTCTGGTCGTGCCTCTGCCCGAGGGCGGCCAGCGCCTGGTCTATAGCCAGCAGCCCGCCGGTCAGCAGGTCTATCACATGGACTTCGATGCCCGACACAAGCTGGTGCGTGTGGAGCAGGTGCTGGATACCGCGCATTTTTTCGCGTTGCGCAATGGTGTGGATACCCGTGACGATGTCTACCGCATGTTCGGCCCGCCCGCCAAGGTCGAGAGGGTCTACAGCTTCAAAGGTGACATCTGGACCTACCGTTTTCTGGACAATACCGTTGCTCGGCGTGCCCATGTGCACATAGACCCGCAAGGCGTGGTGCAGAAGGTCATGTTCACCGATGAGAGCATTTACTTCAAAGAGCCGCATCTTTGAACATCTGGCAGCCGGCGGCTGCCTTTTTAATTTGTGAGTCCCATGAAAGTCATTTTTGCCGGCACGCCCGAATTTGCGCGCGTGGCCCTGGAGAGTCTGCTGGCTGCAGGTTTTGAAGTTCCGCTGGTGCTGACCCAGCCGGACCGTCCGGCCGGGCGCGGCATGAAGCTGCAAGCCTCTCCCGTCAAACAGTGCGCCCTGGAGCATGGCATTGCAGTGGCTCAGCCGCTGAGTCTGCGTCTGGACGGCAAATATCCCGAAGACGCCGCTGCCGCCAAGGCCGCGATCGATGCCGCTCAGGCCGATGTGATGGTGGTTGCGGCCTATGGCCTGATCCTGCCGCAATGGGTGCTCGATACGCCTCGCCTGGGCTGCCTGAACATCCACGCCAGCCTGCTGCCGCGCTGGCGAGGTGCAGCGCCGATTCATCGCGCCATCGAGGCCGGTGACGCCGAAACCGGCGTCACCATCATGCAGATGGATGCCGGCCTGGATACCGGCGATATGTGTGTGATCGAGCGCCTGCCGATAGCCGCATGCGACACCACGGCCAGCCTGCAGGACAAGCTGGCCGCGTTGGGCGGCCGCCTGATCGTGGAAGCGCTGGAAATGGCGGCCTGCGGAGGTCTCAGTCGCACGCCACAGCCTGCCGATGGAGTGAGCTATGCACACAAGATCGAGAAGGCCGAGAGCCTGATCGACTGGAGCGAAAGCGCCGAAGTCATTGCGCGCCGCCTGCGTGCCTTCAACCCCTTCCCCGGTGGCGCCACCAGCCTGGGCGGCGAGGCCATCAAGGTCTGGGAAGCAGAGGCCCAGCAAGGCAGCGGCGCGCCCGGCTCCGTGCTGTCGGCCGACGCTCGCGGCGTGCGCGTGGCCTGTGGCAGTGGCGTGCTCAATATGACGCTGTTGCAGCGCGCGGGTGGCAAGCGTCTGGCCGCAGGCGATTTTCTGCGCGGTTTCGAGCTGCCCGCAGGCGCGCAACTGGGCGAGGGTGCTGGCGAGGTATGACGGATATGGCGTTCACGCTGAGTCAGCGTGCGAAATCGATAGTCAGGGATCCGTTCTTCTGGGTCGGCTCCAAGGAGATGGGCGGCACCGCCCTGGGCATCGCCGCCTGGGGCCTGGTAACCGGCGTGGCCATGGTCAAAAGCGGTCTGTCCGTTCCCCTGGCGCTGCTCATGGGTTTGACTGTCTATGCGGGCAGTGCCCAGCTGGCCGTGCTGCCGCTGATGGCCGTGGGGGCTCCGCTGTGGGTGGTCTGGTTCACCGCCATTTGCGTGAACCTGCGTTTTGTGATTCTGTCCAGCATGTGGCGCAGCTATTTCGCCAAGCTGAGTCTGCGTCACCGTCTGGCGGTCGCCTATTTCAGCGGCGATGTGATTTTCGTGAACTTCATGCGTCGCTACCCAGAGGCCAGGCCGCAGCCCGAGCAACTGCCCTATTTCTGGGGCGCAGCACTGACCAACTGGCTGGCCTGGCAGATCCCGTCCACGCTGGGCATTTTCCTGGCCGACCAGATTCCTCTGTCCTGGGGGCTGGGCTTTGCCGGCGTGCTGGCGTTGTTGGGCGTGCTGCTGTCCATGCTCAAGGACCGTGCAACCTGGGTGGCCTCCATCGTGGCCTGTACGGCAGCTGTGGCGGCTTTTGCGCTGCCGCTCAAGCTCAATATCCTGGTGGCGATCGCCGCTGCGGTGGCTGCAGGCCTGACGGCCGAGCAACTGCAAAAGCAGGCCAGCCGGCTGCCTGCGGTGAAGAATGAGGAGGACCGGTCATGATGAGCAGTTTCTGGGTCATCGTTGCCTGCATCGGTCTGGCCCTCATCACGCTGATCACGCGTGCTTTCTTCATGATCCCCGAGCGTGAACTGCCGCTGCCCGACTGGCTCAAGCGCGGGCTCAAATACGCACCGCTGGCGGCCCTGGCGGCGGTGATTGCGCCCGAGATCGTGATGAGCAATGGTCAGCTGATCAACAGTCTGGCTGATGCTCGACTGCCTGCGCTGGCCGCTTCGGTGGTGTATTTTTTTTACAAGCGCAGCATTCTTGGCACCATTGCTCTGGGCATGGCGATTTATCTGCCTCTGCATATCGGTCTGGGCTGGTAGCTCCAAGACCAGAGAAAACAGGAGCTGCGTGCTCCTGTTTTCATATGGGCTGTCTATAAAAAGGCTTGAAACCAAGTTACAGAGCGCGCAGGATGCTCCTGTTTTTGAGTCGAGTAAGCGTGTAAAAGCGATGCCTGAAAGTGGCGATCGCCCTAGAATGCAGGCAGATTTTGTGTTTTCCAACCTTTGTATGGGCGACTTTCGGAGTCGCTTTTTTGCTGCATGAACATCATCCGCTTCTCCGATCTGTGCGCCCAGGGCAAGGCCCAGGGTCAACGTGTTTTCATCCGTGCCGACCTGAACGTACCCCTGAACGACGCTGGTGAAATCACCGAAGACACGCGTGTGCGCGCTTCCGTGCCTGCGATTGAAATGGCTTTGAAGGCCGGCGCTGCCGTGATGGTCACCAGCCACCTGGGCCGCCCCGCCGAAGGTGAATTCAAGCCCCAGGACTCGCTGGCTCCCGTGGCCAAACGCCTGTCCGAGCTGCTGGGCCGCGATGTGCCCCTGGTCGCCAACTGGGTGGACGGCGTGCAGATTGCCCCCGGCCAGGTCGTGCTGCTGGAGAACTGCCGTGTCAACGTGGGCGAGAAGAAGAACAAGCCCGAGCTGGCCCAGAAGCTGGCCAAGCTCTGCGACATCTTTGTGAACGATGCCTTCGGCACCGCTCACCGTGCCGAAGGCACGACCTACGGCATCGCCGAATACGCCCCCATCGCCTGTGCCGGCCCGCTGCTGTCGGCCGAGATCGACGCGCTGAACAAGGCCCTGGCCGCGCCTGCGCGCCCCCTGGCCGCCATCGTCGCCGGCTCCAAGGTGTCCACCAAGCTGACCATCCTCAAGAGCCTGGCCGACAAGGTGGACCAGCTCATCGTGGGCGGCGGCATTGCCAATACCTTCATGCTGGCTGCCGGTCTGAAGATCGGCAAGAGCCTGGCCGAGCCCGATCTGGTGGCCGATGCCAAGGCCGTGATCGACGCCATGGCTGCCCGTGGTGCCAATGTGCCCGTGCCCACCGATGTGGTCACCGCCAAGACCTTTGCTGCCGACGCCGTGGCCACCGTCAAGAAGGCCTCCGAAGTGGCCGACGACGACATGATTCTGGACATCGGCCCGGAAACCGCAGCCCTGTTGGCCGAGCAGCTCAAAAAGGCCGGCACCATCGTCTGGAACGGCCCCGTGGGCGTGTTCGAGTTCGACCAGTTTGCCAATGGCACCAAGGTCATCGCCCAGGCGATTGCCGAGTCACCCGCCTTCAGCATTGCCGGCGGTGGCGACACCCTGGCCGCCATTGCCAAGTACGGCATTGAAAAGGACGTGGGCTACATCTCCACCGGCGGCGGCGCCTTCCTGGAAGTGCTGGAGGGCAAGAAGCTGCCCGCCTTCGAGATCCTGGAAAAGCGCGCTAACGGCTGATTCCCTTGAGAAATGGCGCTAACCCAAATGGGAAGAGCGATGTAAGCTATCAAAAAGGATCGAATCATCGATCCTTTTTTGCTTTGATGCGAATGAAGATGCAGACACTCTGGGGAAGTAAAAGCAACTCCGTACCGCAAGTGATTGGCGGGACTGTCAGAGTCGCTTAGCATTCAGCCTGCGTTGATGGTGAGCCATGGCGCGCTATGAATTTCTTTTACCCTGAGCGGCCGGGATGCGTATCCGGATTTGTCCACCGGATGGCATGCGGCGTTCGCGTTCCACCCACTGCTTATGTTCGCTTCAACACCTCAGGATTTGTCGGCGCTGATCCAGGCGATGACGACCTCGGTTGCCACCGATACCGCTCAAAACGTGCTCAGTGCCGCTCAATGGGAGCTGTTGGCGCCGTACCTGCAGCCGATCAATCTGGCGGCCAGCGAGGTGTTGTTTGCCGAAGGGGCGCTGGATCGCAATCTGTATCTGGTGGAGTACGGCTCGCTGAGCGTGCATTACCAGGATTCGAAGGAAAGAATCCGCCTGGCTTTGGTGGGGCCGGGGGCGATTGTGGGGGAAGGGGCCTTCTTCGCCCATAGACCACGCAAGGCCACGGTTCAGGCCGCAGCGCCCAGCCGTCTATGGTGTCTGACAGCGCTGCGTTATTCCGAAATTGCCAACCGTCAGCCTGCCCTGGCCCTGGCGCTGCTGACCATGGCAGGTCAGGTGCTGGCCCGCCGCGCTGGGGACAGTCGTCGCCGGGTGGCCAGCACCTGAGTGAAGATTTTTTGTGTTTCGACCGGGCTGGGCGCTTGATCCACGTCGGACAAAGGCTAATATTTCGGTAAATGTCACGAGCTGCTCCAGACCCGGAGGCAGAATGTGTCTCGTTGTAAATCCTGCTTGTTCGAGTGTGCTCATGTCCCTGTTCCGATGGTTTTCTCGCGGGCCTCGCCGAGAAGGTAGCACGCAAGCACCGCGCCACGAGGATGATCCAGTAGCGCGTCAGTCGCAGCGCCGTGAGCGCTCCGCCAGACGCGAGCAGCTGTACGTCATCGTGCGCGAAGCCATGGTCAGGGTCGGCATTCTTTCGGCCGGCTACAAGTTCAAGGTGCTCTCGCTGGACAACGTCGGCCAGCGCTTTGTCGTGATGGTGGATCTGGCTCCTGCGTACGCTGCGGATGCTCCGCAGCAAAGACGTATCGAGGCATTGATTGCCGAGCTCGCCAGAACCCGCATGGATGCTGGGGTTCACGCCGTTTACTGGCGCGTGAACGGGCAGCTTCAAAGCGCTGCTAGCCCTGATTTTGCGCAGACGCAGTTTGACGGGGCCGTACCCCCGATGAAGGCGCTACGCCATGCTCCGGTTACGGCACATTCAGGCCGCTCTTTCGAGCCCATTGACGCGCAGGAAATGGATGCGTTCAAGCAGGCGGTGGCCATGGCTGCTGCATCGCCTGCGAGTGTTCGCCCATCACGCCAGGCGCCATTGCTGGGCCCTGGCTCTGGCCATGAGGAAGGCTGCGAATTTGCCGTCTCCGGACTGGGCTCTCTGGGCACGACGCAGTACGGAGAGCTGCGCTGATCCAGGGCTGGTGCGGGGCTGCTCAGTGCCCGGCAAAGTCAACCAGAGTGAACAGGGGCAGGCCGCTGTCCTTGAGGTGCTTGGAGCCGCCCAGTTCCGGCAGATCCACAATCGCTGCGCCTTCCACCACGGTAGCCCCCAGCTTTTCCAGCAGCTTCTTGCCGGCCATCATGGTGCCGCCGGTGGCGATCAAATCGTCGATCAGCAGCACACGGTCGCCGGACTTGACGGCATCGGTGTGCAGCTCCACGGTAGCGCTACCGTATTCGAGCTCATAGGTTTCCTCCACCGTGGTGAAGGGCAGTTTGCCTTTTTTGCGGATGGGCACAAAGCCGACGTTGAGCTCGTGGGCGATCACGGCACCCAGAATAAATCCGCGTGCATCCAGGCCGGCAACCACGTCGGGGCGCAGCTTGGGGTCCATGTAACGGTGAACAAAGGCGTCGGTCATGATGCGAAAGACCTTGGGGTCCTGCAGCAGGGGCGTGATGTCACGGAATTGCACGCCCGGCGCAGGCCAGTCCGGCACGGTGCGGATATGGTCACGCAGATAGTCGTTGACGCTGGTGGAAGTTTGCATGTGTCCGCCTGAGTTCTTGAATGCTCGCCAGTGTATGGGCTCGGGCTTGAAATGCGGGCCAAAGGGGTGTTGCCCGCTGCCCGGCAAGCATGGGCTGGCTAAAATCCGGGCATGAATTCTGATGCTGCCAATTCGCGTCTGATCGACGCACCGCGAGCTTTGAACCTGGCCCGCGAGGCCCTGGATATAGAGGCTGCTGCCTTGCGTGCGATGTCGGTGCGCCTCAATGGCGCATTCACGGCGGTGGTTCAGCGCATTCTGCAGCTGCCGGGCCGTGTGGTGGTCATGGGCATGGGCAAAAGCGGGCATGTGGGCCGGAAGGTGGCCGCGACGCTCGCGTCCACAGGGACTCCCTCCTTTTTCGTGCACCCCGCAGAAGCCAGTCATGGCGACCTGGGCATGTTGACACAGGATGATCTGGTGCTGGCCCTGTCCAATAGCGGCGAGACCGATGAGCTGACGGGCGTGTTGCCTGCCATCAAGCGCATGGGCGTGCCCCTGGTGGCCGTGACCGGCGGTCTGCAATCGACACTGGCCAAGCATGCAGACTGGGTGCTGGACACCCATGTCGACAAGGAAGCTTGTCCCTTGAACCTGGCACCCACTGCCAGCACCACGGCCCAACTGGCCATGGGGGATGCGCTGGCCGTGGCCTTGCTCGATGCCCGGGGCTTTGGTGCCGAGGATTTTGCGCGCTCACACCCCGGAGGAGCATTGGGGCGACGCCTGCTGACCCATGTGCGCGATGTGATGCGCCGTGGTGTCGATGTGCCCCAGGTTGCCCAGGATGTGAGCAGCGTGGACCTGATGCGCGAAATGAGTGCCAAGGGCCTGGGCTGCTCCGCCGTGGTCAACGCATCCGGTGAGCTGGTGGGGATCTTTACCGATGGTGATTTGCGCCGCTGTGTGGAAGCTGGCGTCGATCTGCGCAGCCGCACGGCGCAGGACGTCATGCATGCCAGGCCTCTGACGATCAAGCCCGATCTGCTGGCGGTGGCTGCGGCACGCATGATGGAAGAGCATGGGATTACCGCAGTGCTGGTGGCCGATGACAACCAGCGCCTGCAGGGTGTGGTGCATATTCGCGATCTGATGCGTGCCAAGGTGATTTGATGAACCGACCTGCTCTGACACCCCGCCAGCAATGGGACCCACAGTTGCTGCTCAAGGCCCAGGGAATTCGTGTGGCCTTCTTTGATGTGGATGGCGTGCTGACCGATGGCGGCCTTTACTTCTCGGGCGAGGGTGAGGTCCTCAAGCGCTTCCATACGCTGGATGGTCATGGCCTGAAAATGTTGCAAAAGGCCGGCATCACGCCGGCCGTGGTGACGGGGCGAGACTCCGCGCCGCTGCGTTTGCGCTTGAAGCAACTGGGCATTGAACATGCGCGCTTTGGCACGGAGGACAAAGTGCCGGCTGCCGAGTCCATCCTGGCTGAACTGGGTCTGCAATGGCCGCAGGCCGCCGCCATGGGGGACGACTGGCCCGATCTTCCCGTCATGCGTCGCAGCCACTTTTCCTGCGCACCCGCCAATGCCCATGACGAGGCATCGCATGTGGCGGACTGGGTCAGTGCCAAGAATGGCGGAGAGGGGGCGGTGCGGCAGTTCTGCGATCTGCTGCTGGCCGCCAATGGCGCTTATGCGGCGCTGCTTGCGGGGTATGGCTCATGAGCGGGCAATGGCGCCGTGTGGGCGACAAGGCCTCGATGTACCTCCCGGTGCTCATCATGGGTCTGCTGGCGTTGGGCACCTGGTGGCTGGTGCGCAATGCTCCCAAGCCGATTGTCAGTGGCGCGGAGAAGGCCGTGCGGCACGATCCGGACTATTTCCTCAAAGACTTCGTCATCAAGAATTTCGAAGCATCGGGCCGCCTCAAAAATCGCCTGAATGGCGCGACAGGTGAGCACTTTCCCGATACCGATACGCTGGAAGTCTACGACGCACGCATGCTGAGCTTCACGCCTGATGGACGCAAGACCGTGGGCAGCTCCAACCGGGCATTGAGCAATGGCGACGGCTCGGAAATCCAGATGTTCGGCCAGGCCGTCATTCAGCGCGAGCCGGTGCCTGCAACTGCAACCCAGAAGGCCTTGCCTGCCATGCGGCTGGAGAGCGAGTTCCTGCAAATCTGGCCCAATGACGAGCGCGTCAGCACCAACAAAGCTGTGGTCATGACCCGTGGCAACGACAGATTTACCGGTGACAGCATGCAGTACGCGCACCTTGATCAGATTCTGCAGATGCAAGGGCGGGTCAAGGGCGTCATCCAGCCCAGCCAGAAGCCGTAAATCATGGCAGGGCATGGGGCCGGACTCGTCTATATCACCGGTGCCTCCAGCGGCATTGGGCAGGCCCTGGCCTGGTACTACTATCAGCGTGGCTGGTCGATCGCACTGGTGGCAAGACGCACCGTGCTCATGGAGCAATGGGCGCAGTCCATGCGAATGGATGCATCCCGCTACGCCGTTTATGGTGCGGATGTCACGAACATAGCAAGTGCTTGCAGTGCTGCGAATGCCTGTCTTGAGCGCCAGGGCCTGCCTGATGTTGTTATTGCCAACGCGGGTGTCAGCTGGGGTGTGGATACCTCCTTGCGCGAGGATCTTGAGGTCATGCAGCAGGTGCTGGCCAGCAACACCATGGGGCTGGCTGCAAGCTTCCAGCCGTTTATTGCACCCATGGTGCGACGCGGCTCCGGGCGTCTGGTGGGTATTTGCAGTGTGGCTGGTATTCGCGGCCTGCCCGGCCATGCCGCATATTCGGCCAGTAAAGCGGCAGCCATTGCTTACTGTGAGAGTCTGCGTGTTGAGTTGCAGAAATCCGGGGTCTCTGTGACCAGTTTATTGCCTGGCTATGTGGACACTCCGTTGACGAAAAATAATCCGTATTCCATGCCTTTTCTGCTCTCGCCCGAGGAGTTCGCAAGGCGTGCCTTTCGGGTTATAGAGCGCAAAGCCAGATATGCGATTATTCCCTGGCAGATGAGGATTGTCGGCGGCGTAATGCGGGTGCTGCCCGCTTATCTTTGGGATAGATTGACTCTGGGGAAAACCAGAAAGCCCAGGCATCTAAAAAAGGATTGAGTGGAAGACATTGGGAAAATGACTATGCATTTGAATGTCTTCAAAAATAAATAAAGGCACGCTATCGTGCCTTTATTGCTGAGCTGTTAAAAGAAGCTCATTCGCCGTGGTTATTGCCACCACCGTAGCCGCCGCGACCACCGTGGCGTGGGCCTGAGCCATAGGGGCTGCGGAAGCCGCCTTCGCCGCGACCACCACCGCCATAGCCGCCGCCATCACCGCGACCATAGCCACCACCTTCACTGCGGCCACCGTAACCGCCATCGCGATTACCGCCGCCAAAACCGCCTTCACTGCGGAAGCCGCCTCCATAACCGCCGGAGCGAGGGGGGCGGGGTTCCATAGGGCGTGCCTCATTCACGACGAGGCTGCGACCCCCGAGGGGCTGACCATTCATGCCTTGAATGGCGGCTTGTGCTTCTGCTTCGCTGGCCATTTCCACAAAACCAAAGCCTTTGGAGCGGCCGGTGTCTCGTTCCATCATGACGCGTGCACTTGCTACGGCTCCAAACTGGCTGAACGCCTGCTCAAGATCGTTGTCACGCACACCATAAGGAAGGTTGCCGACATACAGCTTATTGCCCATTAATAACTCCTAGCTCCTCAATGCTTCAATGGCGCGATCGAATTCAGGACGTCCACTGCATATCCATGGGAAAACATGCAAAAAATCCTGAACACCTATTCGCTTGTGAACGGGAAATGCCCGAGAAAGGAATTATGACGGAGAACAATGAAAAAAATAAATGCTCGAAAACCGCATTGCTAACGTTTAGCAACAAAAAAAGGATCCGAAGATCCTTTTTTTGTTATTGGCAATAACTGATTAGTAGCTATTGCGACGGCCGTAGCCGCCGTCGCCACGGCCACCGCCGAAGCCGCCGTCACCACGGCCACCGCCAAAACCACCTTCACGACCGCCGCCGAAGCCGCCGCCGAAGCCGCCGGAGCGGGGAGGACGAGGCTCCATGGGGCGTGCTTCGTTCACGACCAGATCACGGCCACCACGGTTTTGGCCATGCAGGCCTTGGATAGCGGCTTGTGCTTCGGCATCGCTGCCCATTTCCACAAAGCCAAAGCCCTTGGAACGGCCGGTGTCGCGCTCCATCATCACCTTGGCGCTGTTCACAGTGCCGAATTCGCTGAAGCTGTCTTGCAGATCTTGGTCGCGGAAGGAATAAGGCAGATTGCCTACGTAAAGCTTGTTGCCCATGCTGGACTCCTGAAAAAACTTGAAAACGCGATGGAGCCCTAGGGAGTCAGCCTTGGATGACAACATTAGAGACGCTAACGCACTTGCCCCATCCAGAAATTGCTTTCCAGACAAAGACTCAAGCATTATGAGTCACAAGAGAAGCCGTAGTATTACGAAAAGATCAAATTTCGTGCTTGTAACAACATTGTCCTGATGGGAGTTACCCTGAAATACAAAATTTTGAATATCCAAATACGCAGATGTCTTACAGGGTTAAGCATGTAGAATGACGGCTACTTTCTTTGGGGAGTAGGCCGTTCGGCAGCCGTCTGCCGGATGCATGCGTCAACAGACTTGGGTCCTCGTGACCTATGGCGCATGCGGTACCGCGTGCAATGCGTGGTGCGACCGGTCGAGACCATTGATTACGTACCGAGAAAACCTATGAAGAGATAGGCCGGAGTCGGTGCGTGGTCAATGCGTTCTGGCAACTCCGGCCGTCTATCCCCATCATGGAAGCCTTTCTCATATCCACCTCCATCGTCGCCCTGGCCGAAATGGGGGACAAGACCCAACTGCTGTCATTGGTACTGGCAGCCAAGTTCCGCAAACCACTGCCCATCGTGGCCGGCATTTTTGCCGCGACGCTGGTCAACCATGCTCTGGCCGGCGCCGTGGGCAACTGGATCACCACGATGCTAGGTCCCGACGTGCTGCGCTGGATCTTGGGGGTTTCATTCATCCTCATGGCGGGCTGGATGCTGATTCCCGACAAGTTAGACGATGACGATACCGGCAATGGCGCCGGGCGTTGGGGTGTCTTCGGTACGACGCTGATGCTGTTCTTCCTGGCCGAGATGGGGGACAAGACCCAGCTGGCCACGGTGGGCCTGGCCGCCAAGTACCCTCTGTCGTATTACTGGGTGGTGGCTGGCACCACGCTGGGCATGATGCTGGCCAATGCACCGGTGGTGTGGTTTGGCGAGAAGATCACCAAGAAGCTGCCGATCAAGACGATTCACCGTGTGTGCGCCGTGATCTTCCTGGTGCTGGGTGTGGCGGCGCTCCTGACCAAGGTGTGAAACTACCGAAAGCATAGCTATTTGCACAAGGCTCAAAAGGCTTGGACAGCTTTGACAGTCTGCTTTTGAGTTCGGTGCAATGAATGCAGTACACTGCACTTTTCACGCGCCGATTTGCCAAAGCTTGCGGGCGCTTTATAAATCCAGCTAAAGACCCGTCCGCGAAGTGACAGTACACCGACCCGGCCTCGTTTTTAGCGATGCCGGGTTTTTTCATATGTCCTTCATCGCGACACCTCAGTTCATGCATTTTGATGAGCCGCTGCCCTTGCAGAGCGGTGGCTCCATCGCCGACTACGATCTTGCCTTCGAGACCTATGGCCAGCTCAATGCCGACAAGAGCAATGCCATCGTGGTCTGTCATGCGCTCAATGCCTCCCACCATGTAGCAGGCAGCTACGAGGGCCAGTCCAAGAGCGAGGGCTGGTGGGACAACATGATCGGTCCGGGCAAGCCCGTCGATACCGACAAGTTCTTTGTCATCGGCATCAACAATCTGGGCTCCTGCTTCGGCTCTACCGGCCCCATGCACACCAACTCGGCCACGGGCAAGCCCTATGGTGCGGATTTCCCCGTGGTGACGGTGGAGGACTGGGTGGATGCGCAGGCGCGTCTGCTGGACCGCCTGGGGGTCGGGAAGCTCGCCGCCGTGCTGGGAGGCAGCCTGGGCGGCATGCAGGCCCTGTCCTGGTCGCTGCGCTATCCCGAGCGCATGCGCCATGCCGTGGTGGTGGCCAGCGCGCCGAATCTCAACGCCGAGAACATTGCCTTCAACGAGGTGGCGCGTCGCGCCATCGTCACCGACCCGGATTTCAACGGCGGCCATTTCTATGAGCATGGCGTGGTGCCCGCGCGCGGCCTGCGCATCGCGCGCATGATAGGCCACATCACCTATCTGAGCGATGACGTGATGAACCAGAAGTTCGGCCGCAGTCTCAGGGCCCCCGCGCTCCTCGCCGAGGGGGGCGACCTGACTCGGGGCGGCCCGGCGCCGGAGCGGCGCGATTACCTGTACAGCACCCAGGATGTGGAGTTCCAGATCGAGAGCTATCTGCGCTACCAGGGCGAGAAGTTCAGCGGCTACTTTGACGCCAACACCTATCTGCTCATCACGCGCGCACTGGACTATTTCGATCCGGCGCGCGCTCATGACGGCGATCTGACTCGGGCGCTGGCCGTGGCCAAGGCCCGGTTTCTGCTCGTGAGCTTCACGACGGACTGGCGCTTCGCACCGGCGCGCAGCCGAGAGATCGTCAAGTCGCTGCTGGAGAACAACCGCGACGTCAGCTATGCCGAGATCGACGCCCCCCATGGTCATGATGCGTTTTTGCTTGATGACCCACGCTATATGGGCGTGATGCGCTCCTATTTTGAAGGCATTGCCAAAGAACTGAACACCGCCGAACGCGCAGGAGAAGCCGCATGACCGAGTTGACCACCATGAAAGCCATTGCCCAGCTGGTGCCCGAGGGCGCACGCGTGCTGGACCTGGGTTGTGGCGACGGCGCGCTGCTCGAGCATCTGGTGCGAGAGCGCGGATGTACGGGCTATGGCGTGGAACTGGACGACGCCAATGTGCTGGCCTGCACGCGCCGCGGCGTGAACGTGCTGCAGCTCAATCTGGAGGACGGCCTGGCCATCTTCGGCGACAACAGCTTCGATGTGGTGCTGCAGATCGACACGCTGCAGCATTTGCGCAATGCCGAGGTGATGCTGCAGGAGACGGCCCGCATCGGCAAGCAAGGCGTGGTTGCCTTTCCCAACTTTGCACATTGGCAAAATCGCTTCTCCGTGCTGCGCGGGCGCATGCCGGTCACGCGTCGCCTGCCTTACCAGTGGTATGACACGCCGAATATCCGGGTGGGCACCTACAAGGACTTCGAGGTGCTGGCCACCAAGAACCGCCTGCGCATTCGCGACTCCTTCGGTCTGCAAAACGGTCAGGTGGTGAGGAGCCTGCCCAATCTGTTGGCGACAACGGCGGTGTTCCACTTCGAGCATGCCTGATTGCTGCTCTTGAAACAGTAGCTAATTACGATTCATTGGCAATGAATCGGGTATTGATTCACATCGAATTCATTGTCTGACAAGAGCTGGAAGCTCTTAAATTTGAGAGGGTTGCACTCCTGCTGCAAGGCGGCGGTGCTGCTGCCGTAATGCAAAAAATGTAAGCAGTTGATTCATAATCAACTGCTTATTTCTTTTTGATCTGAATCAATGCGCCGAAGCCTCGGCAGGTGCGCGCCTTGCCATGCGTTTTAGTTCCCGTCTCATTTTTTGCTCGGCTGCACCTGCAGCCTTGTTTGTTTTGGCGCTGCTTAGCAGCCAGTGGGGGCTGACCCGCACACAGTCCGATTTCAACGACTACCTGAGGAACAACCAAGCCGTGGTGGCTCAGTTGCAGGAGCTGTATGCCCAGGGTCTGCAATCGGGCCAGGCACTGCGCAATATCGTGATGGATCCGTCGGACGGGCAGGCCGTGGAAAATCTTGGCAATGCCCGTCGGGCCTATGACGCCGCCTATGACGATCTGAGCCGGCGCGTGCAGGGCACGGCCATGGAAGTCGCCGTCAAGAGTCTGCAGGCCTTGCGCCAGGCCCAGTCCGAAGCGCAGGACCAGATCGTGAATCTGGCGGCCGAGGACTATGACACCGCCGCCGCCGCGCTCAAGACCCGGGAAACCCCGGCTTGGCGCAAGCTGCGCGAAGACGTGCTGCAACAGCTCAAGGCGGCCCGTGATGCGGCCGACGCATCGCATGCGGCCACTCGTGCCAGCGCCCAGCGCATGCAGCTGTGGTCGGGTCTGCTGGCCCTGCTGGCCGTGGTCATCTCGGCCGCGCTGCTCTGGGTGATGGTGCGCACGCTGCGCAGCGAGCTGGGCGGAGACCCGGCCGATGCGCGCAAGGCGTTGCGCCGCGTGGCCGATGGCGATCTGACCGGTGGGAGCTCGGGCGGCATGGCCCGGGGCCTGATGTCCGATCTGCAAACCATGCGCGGCGCGCTGCGCGAACTGGTCCAGCGCGTGCACGGCGCATCGGTGCAGATGCAACATGCCTCCAGCGAGATTGCTCAGGGCAATGCCGACCTGTCTGCCCGTACCGAAAGCCAGGCCAGCGCGCTGGAGGAAACGGCGGCCAGCATGGAGCAGCTCAACGCCACCGTGCGCCAGAACGCCGATAGCGCCCAGACGGCCAATCGGCTGGCGCAGAACGCCTCGCAAGTGGCCCGGCAGGGCGGTGCCGTGGTGGCGCGAGTTGTACAGACCATGCAGGACATCAACACCAGCAGCTCGCGCATTGCCGACATCATCGGCGTCATAGACGCCATCGCCTTCCAGACCAATATCCTGGCACTGAACGCGGCTGTGGAGGCTGCACGCGCCGGTGAACAGGGCCGAGGATTTGCCGTGGTGGCCAGCGAGGTGCGCGCCCTGGCGGGGCGCAGCGCCGATGCGGCCAAGGAA
This sequence comes from Comamonas sp. NyZ500, assembly GCF_016772095.1. Taxonomy (NCBI): domain Bacteria; kingdom Pseudomonadati; phylum Pseudomonadota; class Betaproteobacteria; order Burkholderiales; family Comamonadaceae; genus Comamonas; species Comamonas sp. NyZ500. The sequence goes on from NZ_JAEIJE010000006.1 coordinate 108,305, forward strand.
ATCAAGACGTTGATCACTGCCAGCGTGGAACGCGTGGCAGACGGCAGTGCGCTGGCCGACCAGGCAGGTCGCACCATGGACGAGATCGTCAGTGCCATTCACCGTGTGACGGACATCATGGGCGAGATCAGCGCAGCGAGTAGCGAGCAGAGCGCAGGTGTGGCCCAGGTCGGCGAGGCTGTCATGCAGATGGACCAGGCCACGCAGCAAAACGCTGCCCTGGTGGAGGAAAGCGCAGCCGCTGCCGAGGGGCTGCGCCAACAGGCCGAAAGCCTGTTGAGAGAGGTTTCCCGCTTCCAGTTGGAGCGTGGGGCGCCGGCATTGCACTAAACCCTGATCCACCATGTCAATGCCTGAGGCGCAGGCACCTGCATTGGCGCACAATCACGGGCATGGCGCGAGCCCGTCATGGCTCGTAGCCCCGTCACTGAAGGAGCCGACCATGAACGCACGTACTCCCACCAATCTGCTGCAGCCACAGGACGCGCTGCAGCACATCACCGAGCAGTGGGACCAAAGCATTGTCCCCGAGCTGACCAACTACATCACCATCCCTGCCAAGTCGCCCATGTTTGCCCCCGACTGGGAGCAGCAAGGCCATATCGCCACCGTGCTGCGCAATGCTGCGGCCTGGGTGGAAGCGCAGAAGGTGGCCGGGCTGACGCTGGAAGTGATTCAGCAGCCGGGTCGCACGCCGGTCATCTTCTTCGAGGTGGAAGGTACGGCCGAGAAGGCCTCGACCAGCCCCACGGTGCTGATGTACGGCCACCTCGACAAGCAGCCCGAGTTCGAAGGCTGGCGCAGCGATCTGGGTCCCTGGACGCCCAAGTACGAGGACGGCAAGCTCTACGGGCGTGGCGGCGCCGACGACGGCTATGCGGTCTATGCCAGCGTGGCGGCGATTCAGGAGCTCAAGCGCCAGAACGTGCCTCACCCCCGCATCGTGGCCATCATCGAGACCTGCGAGGAAAGCGGCTCGGCCGATCTGCTGCCCTATGTGGATGCCTTGCGCCCGCGTCTGGGCGATGTGGGCCTGGTGATCTGTCTGGACAGCGGCGCCGGCAACTACGACCAGCTGTGGCTGACCACCAGCCTACGCGGCATGGCCAGCGGCACGCTCAAGGTGCAGATACTCACCGAGGGCGTGCACTCGGGCGATGCCTCAGGTGTGGTGCCCTCGTCCTTTCGCATCATGCGCCAGGTGCTGGATCGTCTCGAGGACAGCAAGAATGGCCGTGTGCTGCCGCAGAGCTTTCACTGCGAGGTGCCGGCCGAGCGCATGGCTCAGATCCGCGCCACGGCGGAGATCCTCGGCGAGGACGCTTATGCGCGCTTTCCCTGGGCGCATTACGACTGCGGTGGCTCGGCCCGTGTGTCCCTGCCCACGACCACCGATCCTGTCCAGGCCCTGGTGCGTCGCACCTGGGAGCCCACGCTGAGCGTGACGGGGGTGGAGGGCATGCCCAATCTGCAAAATGCCGGCAATGTGCTGCGCCCCTACACGGCCTTCAAGCTCAGCCTGCGCCTGCCGCCGCTGGTCGATGCCGCAGCCTGCGTGCAGGAGATGAAGGCCCTGCTGGAGGACAACGCGCCCTATGAGGCCAGGGTGACCTGGGAAGGCCTTTCAAGCTCCAGCGGCTGGAATGCGCCGGGCATGGACGGCTGGTTCGAGAAGGCGCTCAATGCCGCCAGCCAGGCCCATTTCGGCGCCGGCTGCGGCTATATCGGCCAGGGTGGCACGATTCCGCTGATGAATATGCTGAGCAAGGGCTTTCCCAAGGCGCAGATGATGGTCTGCGGCGTGCTCGGACCCAAGAGCAATGCCCACGGCCCCAACGAGTTCCTCCATGTGCCCTATGCCAAGAAGCTCACGGCGTCGGTGGCCGAGGTGATTGCCGCCATGGCCCGCCATCAGACGGAGCCGGACCAGGCCTGATCGCGGCATTGAAAATAGCTGCTGACGCTTTTCCAGAAAGCGCCGGCAGCTATCCTTTTGGTGGCGATAGTGTTGAATTCCCAGGGACGGGTCGAGGATTGCCACGGTTGACGCGGGCGGGGGGCGGCTGCATCCTGCAAGCTCTTGCCAGCTGAAGAGACCGTGCATGACGCCTACCGATACCCGTACCCAGACGACGCCCCGGCTGCTGCATATGGCCGCATCGGACGCCACCCAGCTTGCGCTGCGCGACTGGCCGCTGGCGCCGGGAGTCAAGCCCCGTGCCCAGGTGCTGCTGGTGCATGGCCTGGGCGAGCACAGCGGCCGCTATGCCGCGCTGGCGCAGCGACTCAACGAGCTTGGCTTTGCGGTGCGGGCCTATGACCAGTACGGCCACGGCCTGTCGGGCGGGCCGCAGGGCGGCCTGACCAGCGATATGCGCTTGCTCGACGATCTGGCCGTGGTGCTCGATGCCACGCGTGCTGCCATGCCCAGGCATCAGCCCCTGGTGCTATTGGGGCACAGCCTGGGTGGACTGGTGGCTGCGGATTTTGTCGCGTCCGGCCTGCGTCATGTGGACGGGCTGGTGCTGTCCTCGCCGGCGCTGGCCCTGCATCTGTCGGGTGTGCAGAAGGCGCTGGTGGCGAGCCTGCCCAGGCTGCTGCCCAATCTGCGCGTGGCCAATGGCGTGCAGTCCGCGCATCTCTCGCATGATCCGGATGTGGCTCTGGCCTATGACGCCGATGCACTGCAGCACCGGCGCATCAGCGCCCGGCTGGCGAGCTATATGGCCGAGGGTGGCCGCCATGTGCTGTCCAAGGCCACGGCCTGGTGCGTGCCCACGCTGCTGCTATGGGCGGGCGAGGACAAGCTGGTCAACCCGGCCGGCAGCGCGGCCTTTGCCGCCCAGGCGCCACGCGATCTGGTGCAGTCCCAGTGCTTCGAGGCGGCCTATCACGAGATCTTCAACGAGAGCCCCGAGCTGGCAGCCCCCGTGTTTGCGCGATTGGAGCAGTGGCTGGAGCAGCAGTTTCCAGCCCCCTGATTACCACTGCTGTGGTGGCTGCTTGCGGCCTTTTTCCACGGGGTTGGCACGCAGTTTTTCCGCAGGGTAGGGGCGCAGAAACTCCTTGGCCTTGTTCACCTTGGCATTGAGCCAGGCGTCGTATGCGCCTTCGTTGAGGATGGCTGGCATGGCCTTGTCGTTGCCGGGCTGGCCGTAGCGGTTCATCAGCGCATGGGCATTGGCATTGATGGTGATGAGGGCATAGCTGACAATGACCTCGCCGTCCTCGCCCACCCAGCGTGCCCAGACACCGGCGGCGCCCATGGGCTGGTTGTCCACACGGGTGATGCGTGTGGGCAGGGGCTTGCCGGGGCGCAGGTCGTCGACCTGAAAGGCCTGCAGCGGCACGATGCAGCGCTGGCCTGCCAGCCAGGCATCGCGAAAGGCCGTTCCCGTGGTCAGATTGTCGATTTTTGCATTCACCAGCTTGAGCGCGCGCAGGCGGCCGTCCGAGGCCGATTTGACCCAGTGCGGCACCAGACCGAAGCTGGCCGGCACCAGCAGCCGTTCCACCGGCAGTGCGGGTGCTCCTTCTTTAGGAGCTGTAAACGTACGTCCCAAGAGCGTTGCAGAGGACTCTGTGGCAGCGTTGATGATGATGCAGCCGAGGCGGCGCGGGGTGATGATGCTTTCGGGCCTGGGCTCGGGAGCCTCAACGCGAAAGTTCTGCAGATAAAACTCGGGCTTGGCCAGAGAGAGATGACAGCTGCTCATTGATTTACTCCAGGGCCAGCAGGGACAGGGCGGCAACAGATGCCGTTTCAGCGCGCAGCACGCGGGAGCCGAGGCTGGCAGGCTTCCAGCCCTGCTCCAGCGCCCAGTCTTCTTCCTGGGCGGTCAGACCCCCTTCGGGGCCATGCAACACCCAGACCGCCTGAGCATCGCCGGCGGCAGTACGCAGCGGTTGATTGCCTTCGCGCAGCGACAGCACCAGACGCGTCGCATCGGTGGCAGGGGCATCCTTGCTGCGTAGCCAGTCGGCCAGCGGCAGGGGCGCGTGAATCACGGGTACCTGGTTGCGGCCGCATTGCTCGCAGGCCGAGACGGCAATCGACTGCCAGCGCTCGATCTTTTTGTCGGCGCGGTCGCCCTTGAGCTTGAGCACGCTGCGCGCCGCCATCACGGGCTGGATGCTGGCGACACCCAGCTCGGTGGCTTTTTCCACCAGCCAGTCCATGCGCTCGTTGGCGGGCATGCCGACGACCAGGTGCACGGCACGTGCGGCTTCGCGCTCGGCGGGGCTGTGGCTGTCCACGCGCACGCCCACATCGCTGCGGCCCATGTGGGTGATGGTCGCCTGGAACTCGCCGCCGGTAAAACCGTTGCCGGTCTGGCCCTCAAACAGGGTGATGACATCGCCGGGCTGGTGGCGCAGCACCTGCACATGGCGGGCGGCACCTGCAGGCAGGTCCAGCTCGTTGCCGATGTGCAGTGGAATAGGGCAGTGATAGCGCGGCATAGGGGGAATTGATATTTGTTACTTGCGGTTAGAGCTGCTTCGCAGCCTGTAAAACTGGCACCCTCTAACCTAGGGACACCGCGCAAGGGCCGCCCCGCAGCGCTGGTGTCGTCCCCCTCCGCGAAGCAGAGAGGGGGAAGCCGCAAAGCGGCTCAGGGGGGTGTTCACATCCGCCCGTAGGCGTAACCGACCTGCGTCTGGATACCCTCGATCTCGTCGATCAATTTAAGGAACGGGCCCAGCGCGCGGTAGCGGTTGCAGGTGGATCGGATGTAGTGGATGAAACGAGGCGCATCGGCCAGATACTTGGGCTTGCCGTCGCGCAGCGTCAGGCGCGCAAAGATACCCGCAACCTTGAGGTGGCGCTGCAGACCCATCCATTCAACCCCACGGTAGAACTCGCCGAAGTCATCACCCCAGCCGCTGGCGCTGTTGGCGCCCACCAGGCCGGCCTTGCGGGCCTTTTCCCAGTAACGGATGGTGATGTCGATGATGAAGTCCTCTTCCCAGCTGATGAAGGCATCTCGCAGCAGGCTGGCGATGTCATAGGTGATGGGGCCGTAGACGGCATCCTGGAAGTCCAGCACGCCCAGCGGCGCGCCGCTTGCCACAGGCTGCATCAGGTTGCGCATCATGAAGTCACGGTGCACATAGACGCTGGGAGCCTGCAGATTGTGGGCGACGATCTGATCGAAGGTCTTGCCGAGCAAGGCCTGCTGCTTGTCGTCCAGCGTGAACTGGCGGTGCTTGGCGATGTACCAGTCGGGAAACAGCTGCAGCTCTCGGCGCAGCAGGGCCTCGTCATAGAGAGGCAAGCTGCCGGTATTGCCGGCCTTGGAGGCCAGTTGCCAGTCCAGCAGCACCTCGATGGCCGAGCGGTACCAGGCTTCGGCATCCTGGGGTTTTTCGGGGTTCAGAGCCTCGATGACGGTCTGGCCGCCCAGGTCGCTGAGCAGCATGAAGCCATGAACGGCATCCCAGTCCAGGATCTGCGGCACGCACAGGCCGGCCTGGTTCATCAGGCCCTGAACCTTGGCAAAAGGCGCGCAATCTTCCTTGTCTGGCGGCGCGTCCATGACGATCAGGCTGCTTCCATCGCTGCGATCCAGGCGCAGATAGCGGCGAAAGCTCGCATCTGCTGAAGCGGGGCGCAGGGTTGCGGGAAGCAGCTGGTGCTTTTGAGCCAGAGGTGCCAGCCAGGCGTCGAATGCGGCGTGGCGGGCAGAATCTGCCCAGGCAACGCCAACTGTGGGGGTGATAGGAGCGGTCATGGATAATCGGATTTTACAAACCGATGCCGCCGCATCTGTGGACAGTGGTGCTAGGCTCTCGGTTTTCTGTTGACGTGTGCCTGGGCACGCGCGCTTTTGACGTTCAAGATCATCGTGCAATCCCCATCCCATCCGCGAGATTTCCTACCTGCCTGCCCTGCCCGTTCGACGCGTGCGGGAGCTGCTCGGCCGGTGATTCGTCCTCTGGCATGGGCTGTGGCACTGGCATGGGCGGGTGCTGGCATGCAGGCCTATGCCCAGTCGGCCGAAACGACAGCGTCGTCCTCCGGCAGCGTCGCGGGCGAGCTGCCAGCCTTGGAACTCAAGTCCAGCAGCGCGCTGCAGGAGAGCTATCCTCAGGAAGTGCGTGACCAGCAGCCCATCTATATCAAAGGTGACAGCCTGTCCGGTCAGCCCGATCTCAAGGCCTCGGTTCATGGCGAGGCAGAGTTGCGCCGCGGCGACACCATGATCCGCGCGGACAAGCTCGACTATGCGGTTCCGGACGACAGGATCAACGCCGTGGGCTCGGTCCACATCAACCAGGCCGGCAATGTCTACGAGGGTACGGTGCTGGATCTGCAGATGGATGCCTTCAAGGGCCAGTTCGACAATGCCAACTATCGCTTTCTGGCCACGGGCGGCCATGGCGAGTCCTCGCGAGTGGATTTCATCGACAAGGATCGTTCGGTCGTCCATGACGCCACCTACACCACCTGCCAGCGCGATGACGAGGCCAGCTGGGAGCCGAGCTGGGTGCTCGAGGCCAAGACCATTCATCTGGACATGGCCGAAGAGGTGGGGGTGGCCGAGGGTGCGTCCCTGAAGTTCAAGGGCGTGACCGTCCTGCCCGTGCCGCGCATGAGCTTTCCGCTCTCGGACAAGCGCAAATCGGGCCTGCTGCCGCCCATGATAGGCATGGACAAGCTCGGCGGCATCGAGTATTCACAGCCCTATTACTGGAATATCGCCCCCAATCGCGATATGACCATCACGCCCACGCTGATGACCAAGCGCGGCGTGAACCTGACGGGACAGTTCCGCTATCTGGAGCCCAGCTACTCGGGCGAGACCTATGCCAGCTACATGCCGGGCGACAATCTGCGCAACCGTGATCGCTGGGGTTATTCCTGGCAGCATCGTGCGAGCTTCGATACGCCGGTCGGCGGTCTGGGGCTGAACCTCAATCTGAACCGCGTCAGCGACGGTGATTACTGGCGCGACTTCCGCCTGGCTCCCGTGGCGCTGCGCCAGCGCCTGCTGCCCAGCACGGCCAATCTGAGCTGGGCCAAGGGCGATGGGGTGCTGAGCCTCAATGTGCTGCGCTATCAGGTGCAGCAGGATGTGACTTCGCCGATTGCGCCGCCCTACAGCATGGTGCCGCAGCTGCAGTACCGCTACACGCCGCTGGACCTGCCGCATGGGCTGGATTTCTCCGTGGTGGCCGACACCACACGCTTCGAGCTGATTCGCCCCATCACGGGTCAGGTCGGCAACAACGGCCAGCGCAGCTATGCGCAGGCGCAACTGAGCCGGCCATTCCTGTCTCCCGGCGCCTTCATCACGCCCAAGCTGATGCTGCATACCTCCATGTATCAGACCGATCAGCTGATGAGCAACGGCAGCAAGAGCGCCAACCGCACTCTGCCCACCTTCAGCCTGGACAGCGGCCTGATCTTCGAGCGCGACACCTCCTGGTTCGGCAAGAATCTGTTGCAGACCTTCGAACCCCGGGCCTTCTATACCTATACGCCCTATCGCAATCAGAGCATGCTGCCGCTCTACGATACGGGTCGCAGCGATTTCAACTTCGCGAGCATTTTTTCCGAGAACGACTATGTCGGTCAGGACCGCATTGCCGACAACCATCTGATGACGCTGGGCGCGACCTCACGCTTCATCGACCCCGAAAGCGGTGCGGAAAAGCTCAAGTTCGCCGTGGCCCAGCGCGTTCGCCTGTCCGATCAGCGCGTGCTGCTGCCCGGTGAGGTGGCTGCTACCAGCAAGCTGTCCGATATCCTGCTGGGCGCGGCCTTCAACTGGACCGACAAGTGGTCGCTGGAAGGCACGACCCAGTACAACAAGGACTTGAACCGCACGGTGCGTACCACGGCCACGGCGCGTTACAGCCCGGGCAACTATCGCACCTTCAACATCGGTTACCGCACGCAGCTGGATACGGTCACCAAGAAACCCTCCAGCGAACTGGTGGACGTGGGCTGGCAATGGCCCATCAACGACCTTTGGGGTGACAAGGGCAAGGAACTGGGCGCCGGTCGTGGCCAGGGCGGTGGCCGCTGGTATGCCGTGGGCCGCCTCAACTACTCCATCAAGGACAACAAGCTGGTGGATACCGTGGTCGGCCTGGAATACGACGGTTGCTGCTGGATTGGCCGTGTGGTGCTGGAACGCCTGCAAAGCTCGGTCATCCAGTCGAATCTGCGTTTGCTGTTCCAGATGGAGTTCGTGGGCTTCTCGCGCCTGAGTTTTGGTGCCGATCCCACCTCCAGTCTCAAGCAGAATGTGCCGCGCTATCAATATTTGCGTGAGGCGGTGACTCCGCCCAGCCGCTTTACCAATTACGATTAATCAAGGCTTTTTTCATGCGTTTTTTCTCCAAGACATCCAATGCATGTGCTGTTGCCGTGGCACTGGCTGTAATGGCTGCCGGTGTGCAGGCCCAGGGCCTGAAGAGCCCCGGCAGCAAGGCCAAGGCTGGCAATGACTCCTCCATCTCGCGCGCATTGGAGGCGACGGCCCAGCCCTCGGGGCGCCAGGCTCCGGTAGCCGCACAGGGTGTTCGCTCGGCCGATTACATCGTGGCCGTGGTCAATTCCGAACCCATCACCAATAACGAAGTGCGTGCGCGCATGGAGCGCGTTGCGCAGAACGTGACCGAGCAGGGCGGGCAGCTGCCGTCCCAGAGCGAGCTGGCCCGCCAGGTTCTGGAGCGCCTGATTGTCGAGCGCGTGCAGTTGCAGGAAGCCAAGGACACGGGCATCAACATTGACAACATGACGGTCGATCAGGCCGTGGCCAATGTGGCGCGCCAGAACAATACCGACAAGGCCGGCCTGGTGTCGCGCCTGAAGGCCGAAGGGATTTCCGAAGCGCAGTTCCGTTCGGAGATCCGCAACCAGATGCTGATGCAGCGTGTGCGCGAGCGTGATGTGGACGGTCGCGTCAAGGTCGGGGAAGCAGACATCGATCGCTATCTCAAGGACCAGAAGCGCCCCGGCGATGCGGCTGCGGGTGCCGCAGCCAATCTGGGCCACATCCTGATCACCGTGCCTGAAAACGCCAGCCCTGCCGTGGTGGCGGAGCGCGAGGCCAAGGCCAAGCAGGCGGCAGAAGCCGCTCGCAAGAACCCCGACTTCATCGCTGCCGTGCGGGAGTTTTCGGATGTCCCCAACGGTCAGGGTGGCGGCGCCATGGGCATGCGCCCCATGAGCGATTACCCCGAGCTGTTTTCTCAGCAGGTGGGCAATTCGGCTGTCGGTGCCATCGTCGGTCCGTTTCGTTCGGGCGCAGGTTTCCACGTGCTCAAGGTGCTGGAAAAATCTCAGGCCGGAGCACCTGTATACATCACGCAGAACCACGCCCGCCATATTCTGCTGACCGTAGGCGATGGCATGACCGAAGCCCAGGCGGCCAAGCGTCTGGAGGACTACAAGCGTCGTGTGGAAGCCGGCCAGGCCACCTTCCAGCAACTGGCGCAGGAGTTCTCCAAGGACGGCAGCGCGCGCAACGGCGGTGATCTGGGCTGGTCCTCGCCCGGCCAGTTCGTGCCCGAGTTCGAACGCGTGCTCGACAACCTGCAGCCGGGCCAGATCAGCAACCCCGTGGTGTCGCGTTTCGGCGTGCACCTGATCCAGCTGATCGAGCGCCGCCAGGAAAAGCTCACCGAGCGCGAGCAGCGCGAAATGGTGCGCAACGTGGTGCGCGAGCGCAAGGCCGAGCAGGACTACGAAACCTGGCTCAAGGAACTGCGCGGCAAGGCCTTTGTGGAATACCGCGAGCCACCCCAATAAGCCCATTCAATCCGCTTGAAGTGCCCGGTAATGTCATCATTGCGCACCGGGCATCGGAGCTCCCCCTCATTCCAAGCGGTGCCCAGGCACCGCTTTCGCATTCATGAAACATATTCCCCGCAAGCGCTTCGGCCAGAATTTCCTGACCGACGGCGCCATCATCGACAACATCGTCCAGGCCATCGACCCCAAGGCGGGCGAACCCATGGTCGAGATCGGCCCCGGCCTGATGGCGCTGTCGCAGCCCCTGGTCGAGCGCCTGGGCAAGCTCACCGTCATCGAGCTGGACCGGGACCTGGCGGCCCGTCTGCGTCTGCGCGACGATCTCGATGTGGTCGAGTCCGATGTGCTCAAGGTGGACTTCCGTGCGCTGGCTGCGCGACTGGGTGTGGCCAAGCTGCGCGTGGTCGGCAATCTGCCCTACAACATCTCCAGCCCCATTCTTTTCCATCTGCTGGAGCAGGTGGATGTGGTGCAGGACCAGCACTTCATGCTGCAAAAAGAGGTCATAGACCGCATGGTGGCCGACGCCGGCACCTCGGCCTACGGCCGTCTGTCGGTGATGCTGCAGTGGCGCTACGCCATGGAGGATGTGCTGTTCGTGCCGCCGGGCAGCTTCAATCCGCCTCCCAAGGTCGACAGTGCCGTGGTGCGCATGATTCCGCGCGAGCAGCCTGCGGATCTCGATCCCAAGCTGCTGGAAGAGCTGGTGCAGGTCGCTTTCAGCCAGCGCCGCAAGATCCTGCGCAACACCCTGGGCAAGTGGCTGGAAGCCAGGGGCTTTGCGGGCGAGTTCGATCTGCAGCGCCGCGCGGAAGAAGTGCCTGTCGCCGAATTCGAAGCCCTGGCGGCACAGCTCTCCTGAATTTGGATGAAAAATGCTCCAATCGCTTGATAGGTAAGCGATTGAAGCTACTGATTTGATAATTCAGTCAGTGGCCTGCAGCGCATCGCCGAGTGCGTTGATCAGCCGCTCGATCTCGGCCTGCTCGCTGATGAAGGGCGGCGCCAGCTGAATCGTGTCGCCGCCGTAGCGCACATAGAAGCCAGCCTCCCAGCATTTCATGGCGATCTCATAAGGGCGCCTGGCGGGCTCGCCAGGCAGGGATGCAATCGTGATGCCCGCCGCCAGGCCGATATTGCGGATGTCCAGCACATGCCTGGCGTCCTTGAGGCTGTGCACGGCCTGCTCGAAGAAGGGGGCCAGCGCGCGCACGCGGCCCGGGCCGTCTTCGCGCTGCAGCAGATCCAGTGCCGCAATGGCTGCCGCGCAGGCCACGGGATGGGCCGAATAGGTATAGCCGTGGGCAAATTCCAGCATGTACTCCGGCCCGCCGGCCGCCATGAACTGCTCATAGATGGCGGGCGTGACCACGCAGGCTCCTAATGGCTGGGCGCCGTTGCTGACCTGCTTGGCGATATTCATGATGTCCGGCGTCACGCCAAAGGCCTCGGCCGCCGTCATCGCTCCGAGGCGGCCAAAGCCCGTGATGACCTCGTCGAAGATCAGCAGGATGTCGTGCTGGGTGCAGATCTCGCGCAAACGCTGCAGATAGCCGGTGGGCGGAATCACCACGCCGCCCGAGCCCGACATGGGCTCCACGATCACGGCGGCGATATTGCTGGCGTCATGCAGGGCGATCAGATCGAGCAGCCGGTCTGCCAGGGCGCGTCCGTCTGTCTGGGGCTGGCCCTTGAAGAACGAACCGGGTGGCGGCTGGGTGTGCGGCAGATGGTCGGCTTCGACCCCTTGGCCGAACATCTTGCGGTTGCCCCCCATGCCGCCCACCGAGATGCCGCCAAAGTTCACGCCGTGATAGCCCTTCTCGCGCCCGATCAGCCGGGTCTTGCTGCCCTGGCCCCTGGCGCGCCAGTAGGCGCGCGCCATCTTCAGCGAGGTGTCGGCCGCTTCCGAGCCCGAGCCGGTGAAGAACACATGCTCAAGCCCCTGGGGCATCAGGGCCACGATGCGGTTGGCCAGCTCGAACGAGGCCGGGTGGCCGAACTGGAAGGCGGGAGCGTAATCGAGCTGCAGCGCAGCCTTGCCAATGGCCTCGGCGATCTCGCGGCGGCCATGGCCCAGCCCCGAGCACCACAGGCCCGAGAGGCCGTCGAAAATGCGCCGGCCATCGGCATCGCTGTAGTAGGCACCCTGTGCGCCCGTGATGATGCGGGGCCTGGCCTTGAAGTTGCGGTTGCCGGTGAACGGCATCCAGTGGGCGCTCAGCCATTGTTCGTCGTGGCGCGCGAGGTCTGCGGATGTCTGGCGGTCTGCAAGCTGCATGGGAACTCCTTGGATTCCCGGCCATTGTTGGCCTTGGGTCCGGTTTGGCAAATAGCCGCAAACCCATGGGCGCGAGTCCGAATTGGCATCTTCAGCATGACTTATCCACAGTATTTTCTGATTCCGAAGAGTCAGGCTCGGATGATTTCCTGGCGTGAATGATAAGAAGCTCACAAAGAGCCTGGGATATTCAAGATTTATCCATGGCTTATCAAAAGGCTTGTCCACATGATTTCTACAGATCGCGAAGATGGCCGTTGCAGTCGCCCAGCATGGCCAGGGACTGCAGCAGCCATTGCGCAAAAGTGGTGGGGTGGTCGGCGTTCATAGACGGCTCTCAGGCGCTCAGTGCCTGTCCGGCAAGCGCTTGCTGCTCGCGTTTCTTCAGGCGGCGCTCCCAGATTTTTTCATGGAAGAAGAAGGCAAAGGCCTGGACCGTTGGCTCGAGCAGGCTCAGCGTCAGCGAAGCAATCAGATTGCCGGTCACGGCATAGGCGACGCAGGCGGCCACGGTGATGTGTATCACGTAGTAGCTGGCGGTCTTGGTCAGCGTGAGCTGGTTCTGGCGCAATGTCTTGATCAAGCGTGTCATCTGTTTCTCCCTGTGCGATGAATGAATGTTAGGGAGGATGGCGATCAATTTCCAATTGAGAATCATTACCATTGCGATAGCGCCTACAGACTGCTGCGAGATGAACGGCTTGCTAAGCTATGTGCCGGATTTTGATTGAAATTGGCCGTCAGCCTTTGACTGATAAGCGTTGACAGCTATTGATTTGAGAGTTTTTGATGACGGAGTCGATGCCAATCCAGCTGCGCGCGCTGGGCGCGGACGATGTGGATGCCGTGATGCGCATACAGCAGCATTGCTATGGTGCGGACTTTGCCGAGCCGCGCGAGGTGTTTGTGCGCCGTTTGCGGACGGCCGGGCATTGTTCCTGGGCGGCCGAGCAGGGCGGGGAACTGGTGGCCTATCTGGCAGCCTATTGGTCGCGCCCCGGAGCCATCACGCCGCTCAACGGCGACTTTGCCGAATATGACGACGCCAGCGTGCTCTATCTGCACGATATGGCCGTGTCCGAGGCTGCAGCCGGCCAGGGCCTGGCGCGGCGCATGGTCCAGGTCCTGAAGGCGCAGGCCAGAGCGCGCGGCGTGCAGCGCACGGCACTGGTTTCGGTGCAGGGTTCGCGGCTTTACTGGGAGCGTCAAGGCTATGTGGTCGAATCCGTGACAAATGCTGCGCAGCAGCAACATTTGGCCAGTTACGGCGAAGGAGCGCTCTATATGGTGGGATTTATCTGACACATCGTCGGGTTGGGACAAGGATAATGCCGGCCATGCCCAATCGCTGGAAACCCAATGTGACTGTCTCGGCCATCATCGAACGCGATGGCCGTTTTTTGCTGGTGGAAGAACAAACGGCGGATGGACTGCGTCTGAACACGCCGGCCGGTCATCTCGACCCTTCCGAAAGCCCTGTCGATGCCTGTGTGCGCGAAGTCATGGAAGAGACGGCCTACAGCTTCACGCCCACGGCTCTGGTCGGCATCTACATGAACCGCTTTGTGCGCACGCGCACGGGCTCGGACATCACCTATCTGCGCTTCGCCTTCACGGGCGATCTGGGCATGCACCATGCCCAGCGCCATCTGGACGACGGCATCGTGCGCAGCGTCTGGCTCTCGCTCGAGGAGCTCAAGGCCACCGAGCATCTGCATCGCAGCCCCATCGTGCTGGAGTCGGTGGGCGATTATCTGGCCGGCCAGCGCTATGACATAGGCCTGATCCATGCCGATGCCAGCATCTACAAGGTGCCGCAGCTGACGCGCCCGGTGCCTGAAGAGGCCGGTGCCACGCTGGACGATGTGCTGGTGCAGATTCACTGATATTGGCATTCGGCAGTTGTGACAGGCGTGCAGGCCGGGGCTGTGCACAATGTCCTGTATGTCTGTAGCCAGCCTGATCCGACTCATGACACTGGCCGCCCTCTGGGGCGGCAGTTTTTTATTCATGCGCGTGGCCGTGCCTCATCTGGGGGCCGTGCCCACGGCCGTGGGACGCGGCCTGTTTTCGGCGCTGGGCCTTGGCGCGGCGTTGTTTGCCATGGGCTACCGGCCCAGGCTAGGACGCTATCTTTGGCCCTTGCTGGGGCTGGGTGTCATCAATTCCGGCATCCCCTTTCTCATGTACGCGCTGGCGGCCCAGGTGCTGCCATCGGGCTATAGCGCCATCTTCAATGCCACCACGCCTCTGGTTGCGACCGTGGTGGGAGCGCTGGTGTTTGCCGAGGCGATCACGCCCGCGCGTGTGGTGGCGGTGCTGCTGGGGATTGGCGGTGTGGCGGTGCTGGCCCAGGCCGGGCCGCTGGATCTCGGCAGTGCCGTGCTGGGAGGCATGGCTGCCTGTTTTGTGGCCACGGTCTGCTATGCGTTTTCCAGCTATCTGACGCTCAGGCTGGCCGGTGCCAATGCGTGCGTGGACACGCGCGCTGCCGTTTTCATCAGCCAGCTCGGTGCGCTGATGGTGCTGACGCCGGCGCTGCTCATCGACATGGCGCTGGAGCCCGGCATGCTGGCCAGGCTGCAGGCCGCTCCGCTGCTGGCATGGGGCAATGTGGCGCTGCTGGGCTTGCTGAGCACGGCTCTGGCCTATGTGTTGTATTTCCGGCTGATTGCCGATGAAGGCCCGCAAAAGGCGCTGACCGTGACCTTTATCGTGCCCGTGTTTGCCGTGCTCTGGGGCTGGGCCCTGCTCGATGAGTCCTTGACCATCGCTCATGCCATGGGTGGCGGGCTGATTGCGCTGTCGCTATGGCTGGTGCTGCGCCCCAAGGCGGATTGAGTCGGTATCACCAGGCTGCGGGCAGGCGCAGCTGCAAAAGCTCCAGAAAGGACTGCGCCGCATGCGGCAGCGTGCGGCCGGCCAGGGTCTGCACCTCGATATCGCGCAGATCCATGCCGCGGTCGCTGAGCGCCACGGCCACGAGCGCGCCTGTGGCCACCATGTCGCGGGCGGCGATTTCGCTGGCCACGGCAACCGCCGTGCCCTGGGCCGCAAAGTTCAGCAGCGTCTTGCCGTGATTGCTCTCCAGGGCCGGCGCCAGCATCAGTCCCTGGCGGCTGCAGGCTGCATCCAGCAACTGGCGCACGGCCGTGCTGGGTGGCGTCAATGCCAGCGGATAGCGCACCAGCTTTGCCAGTGCCACGCTGCGCTCCTGCGCCAGTTCATGGCCGGATGCCACCAGCGCCAGCACGGGCGCGGCCACGCGGCAGGCGACGGCGATGCCGGGCTCGGGGGCCCGGCTGAAACACAGGCCTATGTCGGCCGTGCCGGTACGCACGGCACCGGAAACCTCGTGCGTGGGAAGCACCGTCACTTCGAAGACGATGCCGCCGTGCTCGCGCTGGAAGGCCGCGCACAGGCGCGGCAGGAATTCACTGGCGAAGGCATCGGAGCTGGCGATGCGCACCTTGCCGCTGCGCAGGCCCTGCAAGGCCTTGATCTCGTCGAGCGCGCGCTCGGCGTCCAGCCCTGCTCGGCGCGCATGATCGGCCAGGATCTCGCCGGCGGCGTTGAGCACCATGCCGCGCGGGTGGCGCTCGAACAGCGGCGTGCCCAGCCGCTCCTCCAATGCCGCGATCTGGCGGCTGATGGCCGAGGCCGCCACATGCAGTCTTGCCGAAGCCTCGCTCAGCGATCCGCATTGCGCGACTTCGTGGAAGTAGCGCAGCGCGGTGTCTTGCAGCAGCAAATGGCGGGACTCGGGCATGGCAGGCGGTGGCGGCAAAGCGCCATTGTGCCCGGTTTGCTGTTTTGGCAACGATGGCTTGCAAATTTGCCGATAGCGGCAAATGCCCCGGTTTTCTAAGATCTCCCGTTCGGTGGTCGCCAGGCAGCGGCCAGCCCTCCATTTCTGCAGGAGTTGCCATGCGGGCACGGTTTACTGTTTCAACGACGCGCCGCCAGTGGCTTCAGGCCGCTGTGGCCGTGGCCGGTGGTTTGCTGGCCTTTCCGGCCCTGGCCCAGGGCGAGGCCGCCTGGCCCGGCCGACCGGTGCGCGTGATCGTGCCGTTTCCGGCCAGCGGCGCCACCGATCTGGTGGCACGCGTGATTGCGCAGCGCGTATCGCAGGAGCTGGGCCAGCAACTGGTCATAGACAACCGGCCCGGCGCCGGCGGCACCATAGGCACGGCCGAGGCCGCCAAGGCGGCGGCCGACGGCTACACCCTGCTGTTCACCACCAGCAGCACACATGCGATTTCGCCGCATCTGATGCCCAGGCTGGCCTACAAGGCGGACAAGGACTTCAGTCCCATTGCGCATACGGCGGATGCGGCCAGCGTACTGCTGGTCACGCCCTCGCTGCCGGTCAAGAGCGTGCAGGAGCTGATTGCCTATGCCAGGGCCAATCCCGGCAAGCTCAACTACGCCACCAGCGGCAACGGCACCATCGTGCACCTGAACACCGCCGCCTTTGCCGCGCAGGCCGGCATACAGCTCGCCCATGTGCCCTACAAGGGCACAGCGCAGTCGATCACCGATCTGGCGGCAGGCCAGGTGCATCTGCTGTTCGACTCCATTCCCACGGGCATGCCCCATGTGGCCAGCGGCCGCCTGCGTGCCCTGGCCGTGACCGGCGACAGGCGCAGCACGCTGGCGCCGAATCTGCCCACGGTGGCCGAATCCGGCCTGCCAGGATATTCCTCGGTCACCTGGTTCGGCCTTTACGGCCCGGCCGGCATGAAGCCCGAGCTGGTCGGCAGGATCAACCAGGCCTTCAACCGCGCCATCCAGAATCCCGAGGTGATCGCCAGCCTGGCCAAGCAGGGCGTGGAGCCCGCCAAGCCGCAGACGCCCGCGCAGTTCGCTGCCATGGTGCAGGCCGACAGCGCGCGCTGGGCCAAGGTCATCAGGGACAACCACATTACTTTGGAATGACATATGCAACCCCCTGTGCGGCTGCGCCGGGGGACGGCATCCTCGGCTAGGCGCCTCCCGCCGTGAGGCGGCTCTTGCTCGATGCCTCTGGCCTGGGGCGCGCCAGTTTGAAGCGTTAAGCGCGGCGCCCATGAATCACTGATCGGACTTAGATATGACCAACCTCGTCAAGGACTGGACGCTTCCCTATGCCTCGCACCGCTCGCCGGTGCTGGGGCGTAATGTGGTCAGCACTTCGCAGCCGCTGGCCGCGCAGGCCGGCCTCTCCATGCTGCTGGCTGGCGGCAACGCCGTGGATGCGGCACTGGCCGCGGCGATGACGCTCACGGTGGTCGAGCCCACGGGCTGCGGCATCGGCAGCGACGGCTTTGCCATCGTCTGGGACGGCAAGGAGCTGCACGGCCTCAACGCCTCGGGCCGCTCGCCTGCGGGCTGGACGCCCGACTACTTTGCCCAGCTCGGCGGCATTCCGGAAAAGGGCTGGAATGCCGTGACCGTGCCCGGCGCCGTGTCGGCCTGGGTGGCGCTGTCCAAGCGCTTCGGCAAGCTGCCCTTCGCGCAGGTGGCCCAGCCCGCCATCGACTATGCACGCAACGGTTTCCCGGTCTCGCCCACGATTGCCACGCTGTGGGAGCTGGGCGGCAAGAAACTGGGCGACCAGCCCGGCTTTGCCGAGTGCTTTCTGCCTGGCGGCCGCGCTCCCCGGGCCGGTGAGGTGTTCAGGAGCGAAGCCCATGCGCGCACGCTGGAAGAGATTGCCGAGACCCTGGGCGAGTCCTTTTACCGAGGCGCGCTGGCCAGGAAGATGGTCGAGCATGCACGGGCCTGTGGCGGCGTGATGAGCGAGGAAGACCTGGCCGAGCATCAGGCCGACTGGGTGGGAACGGTGTCGCAGAAGTTTGGCGATTCGGTGATCCACGAGATTCCGCCCAACGGCCAGGGCATTGCGGCGCTGATGGCGCTGGGCATGCTCGACGAGCTGGGTGCGGGTGGCGATCCGATCGGATCGCAGCCGCTGGACGGCGTGGACAGCGTACATCTGCAGATCGAGGCCATGAAGCTGGCCTTTGCCGACCTGCACCAGTACAACGCCGACCTGGACCACATGCGCGTCACCCCCGCGCAGCTGCTGGACCGCGACTACCTGCGCGAGCGCGCCCAGCTCATTGACCGTGACAAGGCCAGCCTGCCCAGCTATGGCGCACCGCGTCCCGGCGGCACGGTCTACCTGGCGGCGGCCGATGCCAGCGGCATGATGGTCTCCTTCATCCAGTCCAACTACATGGGCTTCGGCTCGGGCGTGGTCGTGCCGGGCACCGGCATCAGCCTGCAGAACCGCGGCCATGGCTTTACCACCGAGGCCGGTCATGCCAATCAGGTCGGCCCGCGCAAGCGCCCCTCGCACACCATCATTCCGGCCTTTGCCATGCATGCCGACGGCAGGCCGCAAATGGCGTTCGGCGTCATGGGCGGCCCGATGCAGAGCCAGGGCCATCTGCAGATGGCGCTGCGCGTGCTGCGCTACGGCCAGAACCCGCAGGCTGCGGCCGATGCGCCGCGCTGGCGCGTGACCGGCGGCAAGGGCGTGGCCGTGGAGCCGTCCTTCGATGCCGCCGTGGTTGAGCAGTTGCGCGCACGCGGCCATGAGGTCAGCGTCGAGGCCGGCCATGGCGTGTTCGCTTTCGGCGGCGCGCAACTGGTGCTGCGCGACGGCGAGCACTACATCGCGGGCTCCGATCCGCGCAAGGACGGGTGCGCGGTGGGGTATTGAGGTCCCCCCTGAGCGGCTGCGCCGCTTCCCCCCAAGGGGGACGACACCTTCGGTGCGGGGCGGCCCTTCCTCGGTGTCTCTGGCTCAGGGCGCGCCGGTTTTAAGCCGGCACCCTGTCACAAAGTGCGCTGGTTCTGCGTCTAAGGCTTGGTGCCTGTCACACTGGGTGGCTGGCCCCTGGCCTATTTGCAGGAGACATCACGTGAGCCCCAATTCCCACGCTGCGCCGTCCGCCGATGCGGGACTGCAGGATTTCGAGCGCCATCGCCCGCGTCTATTCGGGCTGGCCTATCGCATGCTGGGCCAGCGCGCCGAGGCCGAGGATCTGGTGCAGGATGTCTGGCTGCGCTGGCAGGACAGCGAGCGCACCTCCATTGCCCAGCCCGAGGCCTGGCTGGTGACCACGGCCACGCGGCTGGCCATAGACCGGCTGCGACGCCTGCGCGTGGAGCGCGAGCACTATGCGGGCTTCTGGCTGCCCGAGCCGCTGGTCCAGCCCTGGACCGAGGCCGCTCCCTCGGCCGAGGAGCTGCTGGAGCAGGCCCACGATGTTTCCACGGCGCTGCTGTTCGTGCTGGAGCAACTGACGCCCGAGGAGCGCGCGGCCTTTTTGCTGCGTGAGGTCTTCGATGCCGACTACGCCGAAGTGGCCCAGGCGCTGGGCCGCAGCGAGGCCGCCTGCCGCCAGCTGGTGCACCGTGCGCGTGCCCATGTGAAGGCCGGACGGCCGCGCTTCGAGGCACCCGCACAAGCCCATGCCGAGCTGCTGCGTCGCTTTGCCCAGGCTGCGCGGGGCGGCGATCTGGCGCAGATCCAGGCGCTCTTCGCGCCCGACGCTGCGCTGATCAGCGACGGTGGCGGCAAGGTGGCATCCTTTGGCCGAGTGCTGGAGACCGGGCGCCGCCTGGCGCTGCTGTACTTCGCCACGGCCCGGCGCCTGCGCCGCGACGGGCAGGAGCAGAGCCTGCATCTGGCGCGCGTCAACGGCCTGCCGGGTCTGGTGCGCTGCGTGGACGGCCAGGTGGAGTCGGTGCAGACGCTGCTGGTCGAGGACGGACTGATCCGGCGCATCTACACGCTGCGCAATCCGGACAAGCTGACCCGCGTGCTGGTGCCGGCTGCCTGATGGGCGAGGCCTGTCGCAGAAGGCGAAAAAACAATAGCTGTTACCGCCAGTCAGTCAACAAATTCAGATTGTTTTATCGCTGAGTTTGTTTCATGCAGAGCGATAGCAGCTATGTTTATTGATGGCTAGGCGATGGATGACGAGGCCTGTCACAAACCGCAGCGCTGCCGCGTCTAAGAGGTATGGGCCGGCCGCAGGGGCGGGCCTGCAACGTCCCTCAAGGAGTATTCACATGGCCGACATCGCCAACCCCACCGCCAGCCCTATTGCCATTCCCAAGCCGCGCCTGGACTTCCGTGCGCTGGCTCCAGAGCTCTACAAGGCTCAGGCCGGCCTCAACGCCCAGATCGCACGCTCCAGCCTCGGTGTGCAGCTGCTGGAGCTGGTCTATCTGCGCGTCTCGCAGATCAACGGCTGCGCCTTCTGCGTGGACATGCATGTGCGCGAGCTGCTGTCGCGCGGCGAGGATCTGCAGCGCATCAACAGCGTGGTGGTCTGGCGTGAGGTGGACTTGTTCGAGATGCGCGAGCGCGCCGCGCTGAACTGGGCCGAGCGCTGCACCCAGCTGAGTCAGGCCCATCCCGGGCAGCAGGACTTCGAGGCCCTGCGCCCCTACTTCAGCGAGCGCGAGATCGTCGAGCTCAGCTACGCCATCGGCTGCATCAATGTCTGGAACCGTCTGTGCGTGGGCTTTGCGGCTCCCGTGGAGAAAAAGCCCATCACCGTCTGAGCTGCCGCGCGGCTTCCCCCGTGGCACGGCGCCCTCTCTCGCTGCGGGAGCGGCGGCCAGCGAGGCCCTTGCTCGCCGCCCTGACTTGGACTGCGTCCAATTCATGCGTTATGCCATCGGCGCGAGCGGGTTTGTGCTCTCAGATCGTGAACACGCTTTCAGTTCTGGGTGATCTTGCGTTCCTTGACCACCTTGCCCCATTGCTCGTATTCCTTCTTCATGAAGGCCGCGAACTCGGCCCGCGTCGTGGGCTGGGGCGTCAGGCCGTGGACCTTGAGCGCCTCGGCCACGCCGGGGTCCTTGAGCACCTTGACGATTTCCAGGTTCCAGCGATCCAGCACGGGCGTGGGGGTCTTGCCGGGGGCGACGAAGGCATACCAGTTCAGCGCCTCGAAGCCGGGGAAGCCCGCTTCGGCCACGGTGGGGATATTGGGCATATAGGCGGGGCGCGTCAGACCCGTGGTGGCCAGCGGAATCAGCTTGCCTGTCTCGACATGCGGCAGGGCCGTCGGGGGCGCGGCAAAGTAGGAGGTGACGCGCTCGCCAAGCAGGTCCTGCAGGGCCGGCGCGCCGCCCTTGTAAGGCACGTGAACCATCTCCACGCCAGCGCGCTGGTTGAACAGCTCGCCTGCCAGGTGCGAGGCCGAGCCCGCGCCGGTCGATGCATAGTCCACGCTGCCGGGGCTCTTCTTGGCCTTGGCCACGAACTCGGCCAGGTTCTTCACGCCGGCGCCCTTGTGCACCACCAGCACATTGGGGAAGTTCACGCCGCCCGAGATGGGCGCCAGATCGGTGAAGGGGTTGTAGCCCACCTTCATGATGTGGGGGGCAATCGTCAGCGGGCCGATGGAGCCGAACAGCAGCACCGAGCCGTCGGTCGGCGCCTTGGCCACGAACTGGTGGGCGATATTGCCGCCCGCGCCGCCCTTGTTGTCCACCACCACGGTCTGGCCGATGTTTTCGCCCAGCTTCTTGGCAATCATGCGCGCCGCCGCGTCGGCGGCGCCGCCTGCGGCAAAGCCCACGACCAGGGTCACGGGCTTGTTGGGCAGCCAGTCGGGAGCGGCCTGTGCCGCCGAGCCCAGGCTCAACAGGGAGGCGGCCACGGCCGTGGCGCGCAGGAAATGGCGTTTGTTCATCATGGGATGTCTCCTTGGTCGGAAAGGAATGCCGGTATTCCGGCTGATTTTTTTGAAAGCAGGCACGGCGGGCGTGCCTGTCATGGGACTTCGCTCAATCAGCGCCCAGGCCGATGGGGCTGGGCTCGCGCTTTTCGGTGTTGTGGCGCAGCAGTGCAGCCGTGCGGAACACGCCGTGGGCAAACTTGCCGTAGGGCAGGGTGGCAAACAGTGCAATCACGGCGCCCAGATGCAGGCATAGCAGCAGTGCCAGCGCTGGCGTGGCGCGACCCAGCCATAGCGCCAGACCACTGGCGGCCACCAGGAACAGCAGGGCGATGAAGGCTAGGTCCATGGGCTTTTGCTTGGCGTCGCCATGCAGCGGGTGACGGGCGCGGTTCAGCATCCAGAGGCCGGCCGTGCCAATCATCAGGCTCACGCCGCCCAGGGCGCCCAGAATCTTGGGCAGGCTGGGCAGCTCGTAGGGAGCAGGCAGATCGAAGACATAGTGATAGACCGTGGCCAGGCCCGTGGCCGCAAAGCACAGCATGAAGCCGTAGAAGGTCAGGTGGTGGAAGCGGCGGCGCTTGAGCGTGTACTCGTCGTCCTCGTTGTGGCAGCCGTCGCCATGGCCGCCGTCCAGGTATTTCAGGCGCAGCACGTCGTGCGTGGCTTCGGCAGCGGCGGGGCCGCTGACATCCACATTGCTGGTGGCGGGCTTCACATCCTTCCAGAAGCGGCGCACGCCCATGGACAGCGCAAACACCACGAACAGGAACACCGGCGCAAAGATGCCGACCAGCAGATTGTGCGGGAACAGGTTGTAGAAGTTGTTGCCCAGATTGCCGCTCCACAACTGGCCAACACCGCCTTGCGCCGCGACGGCCAGCGCCAGGAACAGGAAGAGGCCGGCCACCAGTGCCAGGGACAGGGTCAGGCCGTTCTGCTGGTACAGCTTGCCCATGGCGGGCGGCCAGGCATAGTCGGCATAGGTCTGGCCGCGCACTTCGGCCATGGCCTTGGGAATGTTGATGCCGAATTCGTGCGGCGGTGCGTATTGGCAGGCGTGCAGGCAGGCGCCGCAGTTGTGGCAGAGATTGGCCAGGTAATGCACATCGGCCTTGCCGAACTCCAGACGGCGCGTCATGGCCGGGAACACGGCGCAGAAACCTTCGCAGTAGCGGCAGGCATTGCAGATCTGCATCACGCGCGCCACCTCGCCTTCGGCAGCGGTTTCCGTAGGTGCGGGGAGGATGGGAATCACCTTGCCGGTGGCCAGGGTCTGGGCTTCCTTGCCCAGTTCTTGCAGGGATTGGATGCTCATGACTCAGACCTCATCTTTCACAGCGCCGTGCACGGCGTCTTTTCCTTGCGCAGCCAGGGCTGCATTGCGCCCGGCAATGCGGCCAAAGGCCGTGCCGATTGACATGCCCACACCGGCGGTGTAGCCCTTGCCCAGCACATTGCCGGCCATCATTTCGCCGGCCACGAACAGGTTCTGGCTGGGTTGATCCTTGAAGCGCACCGCGGAGGTGTCGTCCACCTTCAGGCCCAGATAGGTGAAGGTCACGCCGGGGCGCAGCGCATAGCCGTAGTAGGGGCCGGTGTCGAGCGGGCGCGCCCAGTGCGTCTTGGCCGGAGCCAGGCCTTCGGTGTGGCAGTCGTCCAGCGCGGTATGGTCGAAATGGCCGACCTTGCAGCTGCTGTTGTAGGTGTCGAGCGTGGCCATGAAGGTGTCCACGTCCAGACCCAGCTTCTGCGCGAGCTCGGGCAGGGAATCGGCCTTCACGCCGGGGAACACCGGCGGCATGAAGCGGCCTATGGCCTTGCTGTCGATGATGGAGTAGGCGATCTGGCCGGGCTGCTGGGCCACCAGGCGGCCCCAGATCGCATAGCGCTTGGGCCAGAAGTCCTCGCCCTCGTCATAGAAGCGCTGGGCATCGCGGTTCACCACCACGCCCAGCGAGACGCAGTCGATACGCGTGCATATGCCGCCGTCGTACAGCGGGGCGCGGGCATCGATGGCCACCATGTGCGCTTGTGTGGGATCGCCCAGGCCGTCGGCCTGCTGCTCTTGCAGCATATGCTTGAGCAGTACGCCCTGGTTGAAGGCCGTGCCGCGGATGATGAAGTTGTCGGCCGGCCATTCGCCGCGCTCGTTCTGGCCCCAGGCCTCGCGCAGCCATTCGCGGTTGGACTCGAAGCCGCCCGCCGCCAGCACGCAGCTTTTGGCCGTGATGCGCTGGCTGCCATCCTTGGTCTTGACCCAGGCAGCCTGGAACCGGCCATTCTCGATTTCGAGCTTGTCCACGGGGGACTCGTAGCGGATTTCCACGCCCAGCTTTTCGGCGCTGCGGAAATAGGCGTTCACCAGTGCCTTGCCGCCGCCCATGAAGAAGGCATTGGTGCGCGCCACATGCAGCGCGCCCGACAGCGGCGGCTGGAAGTGCACGCCATGCCTGCGCATCCAGTTGCGGCAGGTCGAGGAGGCACGGATCACCATGCGCGCCAGATGCTCGTTGGTGATGCCGCCCGTGACCTTGAGCAAGTCCTGCCAGTACTCTTCTTCGGGATAGGCCTCGACCAGCACGTCCTGGGGAGCGTCGTGCATGCAGCGCAGATTGCGGGTGTGGCCGGAGTTGCCGCCGCGCCATTCGCGCGGTGCAGATTCAAGCAGCAGCACGCGGGCACCTGCTTCGCGCGCCATCAGCGCGGCGCACAGGGCGGCATTGCCACCACCGATGACGAGGACATCGGTGTCAAAGGCTTCAGTTTTCATGATGGGCTGCCACGGGGCGATGCCTGCAGCGGTTCAACGTGGGTGGATGTCCTCTGTCATTTCCGCCGCCGGAGCGCGGTTGACAGGGTCAGATTGGAGTTGAACGCCACTGTAGTGAGCACAGCCTCACCCGTGCAGCGGGGCTAGGGGATGGGGGCATCACCAATCGTGATGGATTGCTTGTGCCGCAGGCCGAAGGCGGCACGATGCGGCCTTGCGCCACGGCTTGCAACCCCGGAGCAAGGCACCAGGGCCGCTGCGCTGCAGCCCCGGCCAGCCTCAATGCACTGTGACGAGCGCGTTGAAGAGCAGCACCATGAGCAGGCCCACCACGGCCACGATGGACTGCACGACCGAGATGGTCTTGGTGGCTTCGCCCATGGTCATGCCGAAGGACTCCTTGACCATCCAGAAACCGGCGTGGTTGGCATAGTTGAAGAACAGCGAGCCGCAGCCTATGGACAGGGCCAGCAGGGGCAGGTTCAGGCTGGGATCGGCCCCCGCCAGCGGCGCCAGCAGGCCGGCAGCGCCCACGATGCCCACGGTGGCCGAGCCGGTGGAGACGGACAGCAGCATGGCGATCAGCCAGCCCAGGATCAGGGGCGGGAAGGCGAACTGCTGGGTCAGATGGACGATGGCATCACCGACCTTGGCGCTGGTCAGCATCTGCTGGAAGGCGCCGCCGCCGGCAATGATCATGATGATGGAGGCAATCGGCTTGAGGCTCTTGCCCAGCGCGTCGCGCAGCTTTTCGGTATCGCCGCCACGGGCCATCACCAGGGCCACGATGGCGAACAGCACGCCCAGCAGCATGGCGATCAGGGGGTTGCCCAGGAAGCTGGCCACATGCATGGTAGCCGCATCCTTGGGCAGCAGCATCTCGGCGACGGCGTGGATCAGCATCAGAATGGCGGGCAGCAGGGCCGCCAGCACGCCCAGGGCGATGCGGGGCTGCTGGCCGGCAGTGGCTTTCTCGGTGATGGTGAATTGGTCGAGCAAGGCCTGGTCGGGCTTGGTGCTCATGCGCGGGGCGATGAAGGCACCGTAGAGCGGGCCGCCGAGAACCATGGCCGGAATGGCGGCCAGAAAGCCGTACAGCATGGTCGGGCCGACCGTGGTCTTGAGGGTGGCGATGGCGGTCAGGGGGCCGGGGTGGGGCGGCACCATGCCGTGCATGGCCGCCAGTGCCGAGATCACGGGCACGCCGACGTAGACATAGGCCGAGCCCTTGAATCGGGCCTGGCCTTCCAGCTTGCGCGCCACGCTGAAGATCAGCGGCAGCATGACCACCAGGCCGACCTCGAAGAACATGGGGATGCCGACGATGAAGGCCACCAGGGTCATGGCCCAGGGGATCATGCGATCGGAGGAGTGCCTGAGAATGGCTTCGGCGATCTGCTCGGTGATGCCTGCATCGGCCAGGATCTTGCCCAGCATGGCGCCCAGCGCGATCACGACGCCTACGGCGCCCAGCGTTTTGCCCGCGCCATTGGTCAGCTGCTTGACGATGGTTTCCGGATCCATGCCGGTGGCAAAGCCGACGCCGACCGAGACTATGAGCAGGGCCAGCAGCGGGTGCAGCTTGATGCGTGAAACAATTAATGCAACCAGCACCAGCACGCTGACCAGGGCGGTCAGCAGCAGCTGAATATCGAGAGATGTCATAAATGAACCTTGGTTTTGGCTGGCTGTCCTGAAGCGCACTTCACATCCAGCACGAGGCAAGGCTCATATTAAAAAAGCGCACTCGCACCCGCTGTAGGCTGGCGCCGTCGGCGTGGTGCAAGATGGATGTCGAGATGCGGCCCAGGGAGCGCAACAGCAATGTTGTAATGAAGATCTAGGTTTGCCACCAGGTATGAGCTTCACATGGCAACAAAGTTGCTGTGGAAATTACGTAAGCGCTGTCAGGGCCCGGGTTCTGATTTCCGGCTGCACCGTCGCATGCCGGCTGTTGGAGAGCGCGCTCAATCCGTCAGGGAGGCGCCGCGCCAGACTCCCGACTGCACCAGCTGGCGGGCGCAGTCCGTCAGCACCACACGTGCCGCCAGGGCGGCGGGCGAGAGTTCGTCATCGGACAGGCTGCACAGCGCGGCCTTGCGCCGCACCGAATCATCGGCGATTTGCGACCACTGAAAACGCTCGGCAGCATCACGGTACATGCCCACGGCCGACCAGGGCTGGACTGTGGCGCCCATGCCGGCAGCGACCGCTTCCATCAGCAGAGACAGCGAGTCGATTTCCATGGCCATCTGCGACTGGAAACCGGCACTGGTGAACGAGGCCATGATGGAGCTGCGCAGGCCGTGGCTGCCCGAGGGCAGGATCAGCGGCACTTGCTGCAACTGCTCCAGGCTGATGGGCACTTCATGCTGAATCTGCGGCGCCACCGGTTGCTGGCGCGACTGAATCAGAAACAGCTGCTCTTCGAGCAGCGGCATCACGCTCCAGCGCCGGGCGCTCTGAGTATCGAAAAGGATAGCCAGATCCAGCTGTCTGGCGTTGAGAAGACTGGTCAGATGCCCCGAGAGGGCTGACACCATGTGCAGGCGCACCTCGGGGTAGCGCTCGCGCATGGCGCGCATCAGCGGCAGGCCCAGCACATTCGCAATCGTGGGCGACAGGCCCATGCTGACGGCGCCCGACAGCCGCGCCTGCTGGGCCGCATGTATGGCCTGCTGGGCATGGCGCAGGGTGAGCTGGGCCTGGTGAAAAAAGGCCTGGCCGGCCTCGGTGGGGATGACGCCGCGCGGCGTGCGCTGCAGCAGCCGGGTCGAGAGTTCCGACTCCAGGCGGCTGATCTGCTGGCTCAGCGCCGACTGCACCATGTCCAGATCCAGCGCCGCCCGGCTCATGGAGCCCAGTTCAACAATTCGTACAAAGTAGCGCAGCTGGCGCAGTTCCATGGCAAATCCTCACGCCCGCAGCAGTTGACGGGCGCTGGGATAATCGCATACCTATGAGCAACAAGCAGCGTGTCGTGGTGGGTTTGTCGGGCGGTGTGGATTCCGCCGTCACCGCCTATCTTCTCAAACAGCAGGGCCACGAGGTCGTCGGCATCTTCATGAAGAACTGGGAAGATGACGACGACAGCGAGTACTGCTCGTCGAATATCGACTTTGTCGATGCGGCGGCCGTGGCCGACGTGATCGGCATCGAGATCGAGCATGTGAACTTTGCTGCCGACTACAAGGACCGCGTGTTCGCCGAGTTCCTGCGCGAGTACCAGGCCGGTCGCACGCCCAATCCGGACGTGCTGTGCAATGCGGAGATCAAGTTCAAGGCCTTCCTCGACCATGCGATGCGCCTGGGGGCCGAGAAGATCGCCACCGGCCACTACGCGCGTGTGCGCCAGAATCCGTCCACCCAGCTGTTCGAGCTGCTCAAGGGCCTGGACAACAGCAAGGACCAGAGCTATTTCCTGCACCGCCTGAACCAGGCCCAGCTGTCCAAGGCGATGTTCCCCGTGGGCGAGCTGCACAAGACCGAGGTGCGCCGCATTGCCGAGGAGATCGGCCTGCCCAATGCCAGGAAGAAGGACTCGACGGGCATCTGCTTCATTGGCGAACGCCCGTTCCGAGACTTTCTGAACCGCTACATCAGCAAGGAGCCGGGTCTCATCCTCGACGACCGCAACCGCAAGCTGGGCAAGCATGTGGGTCTGTCCTTCTACACGCTGGGACAGCGTTCGGGTCTGGGCATTGGCGGCGTCAAGGAAAAGGGCGCTGCCCGTGGTGCGGGCGACCATGCACCCTGGTTTGTGGCGCGCAAGGAAATGGACAAGAACATTCTGCGCGTGGTGCAGGGCCATGACCATCCGCTGCTTCAGTCACATGCCTTGCTGGCCGATCAGGTCAGCTGGGTGGCCGGCCATGCTCCGGCCGAGGGCAAGGCCTACGGCTCCAAGACCCGCTACCGTCAGCCCGATTCGCCGGCGCTGATTTCCCAGGCCACGGAGGCCGGTTTCCGTCTGGACTTTCCCGAAGCGCAGTGGGCTGTCACCCCTGGTCAGTCCGCCGTGCTCTATGACGGCGATGTCTGCCTGGGCGGCGGCATCATTGCGCAGGTCGACCCTGCGGCCACTCGGTAATCGCTAGTAATCGCGGTTTTCATCAAACCACTGCTGGGCCTGCTCATGCGTCAGCTTCAGAGCCAGCGCCGCAGGCAGTTGTGCCAGCTGCTGCACGGCCAGCCCCAGGTCTTCACGTTCGCTGGTTTCAATGCCCTTGACCGTGTTGAAGCGGGCGGCAAAGGCCGTCAGTGCAGCTTGCACATGACCAAGGCTGCTGGCCGCGCCAATTTCCTGCTCTGCCAGCTCATAAGCTGCATGTGCAATCCTGGCGCGGGCCGCGGGCCAGCCCGCAAATGGACGCCCATATTCCTTGGCCCACCATTCGGGCTTGCGCAACTGGCTGACGGATGTGTAGTCAGCCCAGGGTCGTGCCTTGGCACGATCCTTGAGTTGCTGGCGCAGGTGTTTGCCAGTGGCTTCTTCCACGTTGTAGGCGATGAAGAAGTCCAGCTCCGGCCAGGTCGACAGCACAGGCAGTCCCGACAGATGGCGCATAAAACGCAGTGATAGCGCCTTGAGCTGCGTACATGATGAAAGCTGAGCCAAATCGCTGTGGTTACCCCACAGGGAGAGCGATTCCAGCTTCGAAAACTGCAGCAGGTTTTGCAGCGAAATGGGTTGCTTTCCCGCTCCATTGCTCAGCTCCAGCGTGGTGACCTGTTTCAGGCTGCCCATGTCGGGCAGTTGGAAGGCTTCGTCGGCCGGGTTCTTGCTGGTGGCCGGGCTCAAACTCAGGCTTTCAGGCAGGCCTGCGGTGACGGTGATTTGCTCCAGATTGCCATGCAGATGAAGGCGCATGCCCTGCTGCGGCAGCTTCAGGTGGATGTGGCCCTGATTGCCCGCTTGCAGATGAATGCTCAGTTCGCGAATCTGTGACTGGCTGGCGTCGATATGTACATCTTGCTGCAGCTGTGGGTACCAGCTGAAGTTTTCGATAGCACGCAGCTGCGCCCATGTGAAGAAGCCGCTGTCATTGCCCGTGTAGTAGAAGCTGCGTGGCCAGGGCGAGCCGGCGGGCGTGGCAAAGGGGTCAAAGCAGGACCAGAGCACGCAGGCGTCGACAGGCAGCCACAGGTCCGCTGTTCTCAACAGCGTCCTGGGGCCAAGGGTCAGGCTGCCCTGACCGGGGCTGGTTTTGAGCCTGTGCGGCGCGTCAGGCGTCAGCTGAAGGTTGAAGACGCCGTCTTCATGCGGTGTTCCGTCGATAAGCAGGGGCATGCAGAAAGCTTAGCGCAGTTACCAGATGCTCTGGGGAGACGGCACGGCGCTCTGTACTTCGGTGTGACGTTGCACCTTGCCGAACAGGGGCAGGCTGGCTCGCAGCTCGGTGCGGCCGGGGCTGGACTGTATGACCAGAGTGCCTTGCAGGCGCTCCAGTCGCGCCAGCATGCTGCGCATGCCCACGCCCATGCTGTTGATCTGTGTGCTATCCAAATCAAAGCCTGTGCCGTTGTCCTCGATCTGCAGCTGCAACTCCCTGGCGTCGGGAATCTCCAGCCGAACCTGGACCTGGCTGGCGCGGCTGTGTTTGATGACATTGGTCAATGCCTCTTCCAGCACGCGGGTCAGGGTCAGGCACTGAATGGGGCTGGGCGCGTGAGTCCAGTATTCGGGCAGACACCACTTCACCTGAATGTCCAGCTCCTCGAACAGCCGTGCAAAGCGGTGGCGCAGCGGAGCAAGCCACTGCATGGGTGTCTCGGGAACCTGGATGGCGGTGCTGGTGCCGGTATCAATCATCTGACGCAGGTCGTCACGCATGAGCTTGAGCATGGACAACACCTGGGCATTGGGCAAAGGGGCGCTGCTCTGCTCGACCAGTGCAATGGAGCGCACCAGAGAGCCGCCCAGACCGTCGTGCAGATCCTGGGAAATGCGCAGACGTTCCTGCAGGCGGGAGTGGCTCAGAGCCAGATGGTGCTCCCTCTCCAGGGTCTGGCTCAGGTCGTCGCAGGCCTGTGTGACGGTGAGACTGAGTTCGTGGTTGAAGTGCTCGATGCGGCGCATATTCCATACGACCTGCCGCCCCAGCAACCACGCGATCACCAGCATGCTCAGCAAGGTGGTGTAGGGAGTCAGCGTCAGATTGTGATCCAGGGTCTTGGTCAGCAGCAGCAGGTCGTGCACGCCGATGGCCAGGTAGAGCACGAAGCAGAGGCTGAACGCGATGTGGGCTGGCGTGCGTGTCTGCAGCGCGCGCAGTGGAAACAGCAGGCAGACCAGAGCGCAAAGACAGAACATCAGCAGCCAGACGGCCTGGCTCAGCGCCATCTGTGCATCGGGCACAGACAGGGCGAATACAGCACAGAGGCTGCATATGCCGGCCAGCGTACGCTCCAGCCGCATGAGGCGTAATTCCGCAAAGCGCAGCGTAAAAATGCAGAAAGTGTAGGTAAAGGCAATGAAAACCAGCAAATTGCCCTTGGCAAAGGCCGGCGTACTGCTGAAGGGCCAGGGATCAGTCATGACCATAAAGCAGAGCATCAGTGCCCAGCACATCAGATTGAGTGCGTACCAGCCATAGAGTTTTTGATTGCGGTTGTGGAGCCAGGCAAACGAAAACAGTAGACATAGCACCAGGCTGACCGTGATGCAGACCATATAAATGGTGCGCAGGTTCCAGGTGGCCTGCGCCGTCCATTGCTTGAGCTCGGCTGGATGGCCTATGCGCAGCCGCCCCAGGCCTGGCGTCTGGCTGCTGAGCCCGTGGACGCGCACCCAGATGCTGTTGCCCTGCTCCTTGAGCAGCGCCTTGGGCAGCAGCCAGTAGCGTGGCATATTCCAGCTGCGGCTCAGCGGCTCCACCAGCGATTGATCGCGCCAGATCAGTTCTGAATTCACGAACACCTCGCCCGCCATCACGATATTGACGACGGCCAGCGCCACGGGCTGATCGCGCCCGCAGGGGCTCTCCCAATCGATGCGGTACCAGGCGGCACCGTCATAGCCGGGCCAGCGTTGACTCCAGTCATCCAGCCCCGGCACATCCACCCATTGCAGCAAGGCCGCATCGGGTGGAGGCCCCTCGAGTAGTGCCTTGGCCGATTGGCGAGCCACAATGCGCGGTTCACAAAGCAGGTCCTGAGGCCTGAGCTCCTGTGCCCATGCCACGCCGCAACTCCAGCCCATGACGAGCGCAAATATCAGGCGCAGCAAGAGAGCCGACCGCTTGAACATTCAGCTCAGCAAACCGCGTGCCCGGGCCTCGCTGACCGCCTTGGTGCGCGAAGGCACGGCCAGCTTGCGGTAGATGTTCTTCACATGGCATTCCACGGTGTAGCGCGAGAGAAAGAGCGACTCTGCGATCTCCCGGTTGGTCATGCCGTCTGCGACCAGCTTGAGGATCTGGATTTCGCGGGCGCTGAGTAGGGCTTCGGGCGGCATCTCCTTGTGCGCTTCCGTGGGCTGGGAAGGCTGCAACTCGGCAATGATGCGCCGTGCAATGAAAGGGTCGATGGGGGCGCCACCGCGCAGCACACTGCGTATGGACAGGGTGACCTCCAGGTCGTCGCGCTCCTTGAGCACATAGCCGTTGGCCCCGGCACGCAGCGCCGACAGAATGGCATCCTCGGTGCTCCAGGCGGAGATGACCAGAATTCCCATGCCGGGGTCGGCGGCGCGCAACTGGCTGATCAGCTCTATGCCGCTGCCGTCGGGCAAGCCCAGGTCCACCAGTGCCATGGCGACCGGATGCTCCGCCAGCCGGGCGCGTGCCTGCCCCAGGGTTGCAGCAAAGATGAGAGCATCATCCGCATATCCGAGGCCATGCAAAATGCTTTCCAGCCGATTGCGGATCAACGGCTCATCCTCCACCACGATCAAGGGGCTGGGGAGAATGGACTCTGTAGGGAGGGAAAAAGTCTCTGCCATATTGTGTGAGGTGCCGCTGGTTTTCGTATCTCACTGTTACCGAGATCAAGTCGCTTGGCTATCACTGAAAACTGGTAATTTGAGGTGCCTGCGGAGTCTGTCCCAAAACGGAAGCGAACTCCGTGGCCTGCAATTCCCATGACGTCAGAAGCAATACGCCGATAGCGGCTCCAGGAGGCAGTTGGCTAAACTTCCCTGCATTGATCACGCCTGGCTTTGCAATGCCGGGCGTTTGTCCGTTCAAGGTGCAACGGACAGAGAACTCAGGAATATTTTCCATGGATGCCATGCTCGGTGCCGATTTCTGGATCGGCTTGTTCAAGATCGTCTGGATCAACATCATTCTCTCGGGTGACAACGCGGTGGTCATCGCTCTGGCCGCACGTGGCCTGCCGCCGCAGCAGCAGAAAAAAGCGGTGCTGCTCGGCTCCGGTGCCGCCGTGGTGTTGCGTATTGCCTTGACGGTGGTGGCAGCCAAGCTGATGCAACTGCCATTCGTCGAGGTGATCGGTGGCCTGCTGCTGCTGTGGATTGGCGTGGGCCTGCTCAAGGGCGAAGATGAAGAAGAGGATTCCGGCAGCGTGGCCAGGCAGGGCATGATGGCTGCCGTTCGCACCATTTTGCTCGCCGATCTGGTCATGAGTCTGGACAATGTGATCGCCGTGGCTGCTGCAGCGGGCGGCGATATGCTGCTGCTGATTCTGGGCCTGGCCATCAGCATTCCGCTGGTCATCTTTGGCTCCACGCTGATGATCAAGCTGATGGAGCGTTTTCCGGTCATCGTCACTTTGGGCGCGGCACTGATTGGCTGGGTGGCCGGCGAAACCATCACCAGCGACCATATGCTCGAAGGTTTTGTACGGATCAATCCCTGGGCGCATTACGCAGCGGCCGCTTGCGGCGCCGTGCTGGTGATTGCAATGGGCAAGTGGATGCAGTTCAAGGCCGCCGCTCAGGGTGGCACAGCCTGAGCCTCTGGTTCTGAAAGCAAAAACGCCCGCATTCAAGGCGGGCATTTGGTGTCGTGTGCGCCGCAGCAGCCGACCTATAGGAATGAGTAAAAGCAGCGGAAGGGAATCTTGCGCTCTGCCCAGAAGTCCGCAGTATCGCGGAACACGTCCAGCAACTGCTCGCGCACTTCCTTGTCGAACTTGGGAGTGGTCGGAATCTGGTCGAGCACCACCACAAAACCGGGTTGCGGGCCGGATTTGTTGATCGGGTCGGTCATGCAGTCATACAGCGCATCCCAGTTCTTGCCAAAGTGTGCCGGCAGGTAGAACTGGGTGGACAGCAGCTCGAAAACATCGGCCTTGGTCTGGGCATGGGCCAGATTGGCATAAAGGAAATGGGAGCCCAGCGCCTCTGCTGCTGCCTGAAGATCAGGAATGCGATAGGCGCGAATGGATTGCACGATGTTCGGGCGAACATTGCGCAACGGTGTTTCCGAGGGCTTACGAAGTGGCGTGTCCATCTCCGTGATTCTTTCTAAAAACATCAAAACTGGTGGCAGAGTCGGTACTGACAGCGCTGTAGGCTGTCTGCGCAAACCGCCGCTGCGGAATTCAAGAGGTCAAAAGCCGCTGTGTGGCGGGCCTGGAGGGCATCTTTTAACTTCATTGGACGATTTGCTGAAAGCTGTTGTAGTGGTCGCCCGTGTAGAAGCAGGCATCGGGCACCTGGGGCTGCAAGCCGCCACAGACTATGCGCCGCGCACCCCGGTTTTTCGCGCCTGGCGTGCGCACGGTGTATTCGCGGTAATAGCCTCTGGCCTGGCGCGGAAGTATGCGCTCACGGTTTCCGAATACCGTGCCGTCCTTGTCGCTGGAGAACGGGCCGCCCTGGAGTATGCGGCCATAGGTGGTGCGGCCTTCGCGCGGCAGTTCGGCCAGGCTCACGGTCTCAAAGCCGGGAACGGTGGCACCGACTTCCGGCGCTTTGCGCGCCAAAGCCGCAGGGGATGCCAGCGCAAAAGCGGCACCCAGCATCAACGCTAAACCCGTCTGATATACCTTGGCTGCAGCGGCCTTGAGCATTCACTAAACCTTTCAGAATCTCAGGTAATGCCTGAAATTTCGACCCGTAAGTGTGACGGATAGGCCCTGAAAATGCAAGTTGCGCCTATTTTTTGTGCACTCTGAGAGAGGCCGCTCACGGCCCCTAGAGGTTGCATCCTGATCGCCTTGGCGACAAAAAAGCCCTGCCAGCAGTGCCGTACAGGGCTTTCTCGGAGGCCAAAGTGCTTATTCGCCGTGGGCAGCGATTTCAGCCTCCACCTCGCGGTGCTTGGCCATGATCGTGGCCGAAGGCTCTTTGTCCAGCAGGCTGACCACTATGATTGCGATAGCGGAAAACGAAAATCCGGGAACGATCTCATAGAGCTTGAACCACTGGTAATGCTGCCAGACCAGGACCGTGACCGCGCCCACGACCATGCCGGCCAGCGCGCCGTTGCGTGTCATGCGGGCCCAGAGCAGCGAGATCAGCACCAGCGGGCCGAAGGCGGCGCCGAAGCCGGCCCAGGCATTGCTGACCATGCCCAGCACCTTGGCCTGGGGGTCCTGCGCAATCAGGATGGCGATCACGGCAATCGCGAACACCATGGCACGGCCGAACCAGACCAGCTGCTTCTGGCTGGCGTTCCTGTGCAAAAAGGTTTTGTAGATATCTTGCGTGAGGGCGCTGGAGCAGACCAGCAACTGACAGGACAGGGTACTCATCACGGCCGCCAGCACGGCGGCCAGCAGCACACCGCTGATCCAGGGGTTGAACAGCAGCTTGGCGACTTCCAGGAACACGAGTTCATGGTTGCCGTTGACGTTTGTCGCAATATCGGGGCGGCTGGCAAAGAAGGCAATGCCGAAGAAGCCCACGGCCACGGCTCCTCCCAGGCACAGCATCATCCAGCTCATGCCGATGCGGCGCGCGTTGGGAATGGTCTTGATCGACTCGGCCGCCATGAAGCGCACCAGAATATGGGGCTGGCCGAAGTAGCCCAGACCCCAGGCCAGCAAGGAGACGATGGCGATCGCTCCCTGGCCCCGGAACATGTCGAAGGCACCGCTGCGCGCAGTTTCGATGATGGCCGCGCTGGCACCCACGCCACCATCGGCATAGATGACCATCAGCGGCGCGAGGATCAGTGCGGTGATCATCAGCGAGGCCTGGATGGTGTCGGTCCAGCTCACGGCCAGAAAGCCGCCGATGAACACATAGGCCATGGTGGCCACGGCACCCACCCACAGGGCTGTCTGGTAGTCCATGCCGAACATGGACTCGAACAGTCGGGCGCCCGCGACCACGCCGGAGGCACAGTAGACGGTGAAGAACACCAGAATCACCAGCGCCGTGACGATGCGAAGCAGGCTGCTGCCATCCTCGAAGCGGTTGGTGAAGTAGTCGGGCAATGTCAGCGCATTGCCCACCTTCTCGGTATAGACGCGCAGGCGTGCCGCCACAAAGCGCCAGTTGAGCCAGGCACCGACGCACAGGCCTATGGCAATCCACGAGGCCGACAGGCCGGTGGCAAATACCGCGCCGGGCAGGCCCATGAGCAGCCAGCCGCTCATGTCCGAGGCTCCGGCCGACAGCGCCGTGACCACCGAGCCCAGACTGCGCCCGCCCAGGATGTAGTCGGACAGGTTGGACGTGGCTTTGTATCCCGCCCAACCTATGAGCAGCATGCCCAGCAGGTAGATGGCAAAGGTGACTATGGTTGGTGTATTGGCGGTCATGTCGGCTCCGGATCGGCGCAGCGCCATCGGCATGTGGGTTTCATGCCCGGCGAAAACAAATCCGCCAGCGGCCTCCTGGTGGGAGACCTGCTGGCGGGTATCGGTCTGCAATTGGACCAGTTATTCGACAGCCCAGTGGGGCATGTGGCTGAAAACCGCGCTACTGGCTGTCCTGCGGCGCATTCAGCGGCGCCGCTGGCGGCAGCGGTGTGCCTATATCGCTCCAGCTTGAAGGCGCGGGGGCTTTGCTCGGTGCAGGCCCAGGCATCATCTCGCCGGGAGCCAGCCCGGGGCTGCTGTCGAGGTCAGGCGGCTGGGCGCTGCTGTCGGCAGGCGTCGGCTGGCCGCCGGTCGAGGGCGGTGCGGCGGGCGTGCTCTCGATGATGTCTACCTCGCTGCCATTGCTTCTGTTGGGTGCTGGATGGGCGGGAGCTGTCGGCGCTGTGCGATCGGGATCGTTGCCCTCATCTGCGGGCCCGCTCCATTCCTGAACCTTGTCGCGCAGACGGCCCACCAGATCGCTCCACCAGTGGCTGGTGTTGGGCTCGGTGAACCGGGCCTTGGCATTGAGCAGCGGGCTGCGCATGGCGCGCGACATGAAGTCGCCCACCATGGGCAGGGCGCTGCGCGAACCCTGACCCCATTGGTCGCTTTTGAGCGTGATGCGCGCATCGTTGAAGCCTGCCCAGGCGCCGGCCACGATCTGTGGGTGCATGAGGATGAACCAGCCGTCGGCATTGCCCTGGGTGGTGCCGGTCTTGCCGGCCACATCGGCGCGAATGCCATATTGCTTGCGAATCGCGCGGCCCGTGCCCTTGTCGATCACGGCGCGCATCATCTCCAGCAGACCGTAGTTTTCTTCCTCGTCCCAGACCTGATCGGGTTTGGGCGGGGTGAATTCGGCCAGCAGCTCGCCGTCGGCATTCTCGATACGGGTGACCAACTGGGGCGGAATATAGCGGCCGGAGTTGGCGATGCTGCCGTAGGCGTTGACCATTTCCAGCAGCGTGACGGGGCTGGAGCCCAGCGCCAGCGAAGGCACGGGCTCCAGCGGGCTCTGGCGCACGCCCAGGCCGCGGGCCAGCTTGATGACGCGGTCCATGCCCACTTCCTGGCCCAGCTCGGCAGTGATGGTGTTCTTGGAATAGGCCAGGGCATCGCTGAGCTTCATGGGCACGCCCGTGGGCTCGACGGCATCGCTGGGACGCCATACCTCGCCGCCGGGCAGCTGGATTTCCACGGCTTCGTCCTTGCGCGTGTCCTCGGGCCTGGCGCCACGCTGCAGGGCTGCGCCATAGACAAAGGGCTTGAAGGTGGAGCCGGGCTGGCGACGTGCCTGGGCCACATGGTCGAACGCATCCTGGGCATAGTCGCGGCTGCCCACCCAGGCCAGCACGGCCGAGGTGCGCGGGTCTATGGCCAGAAAGCCGGCCTGCACGCGGGTCTTGTCCTCGCGCAGCTGCCTCATGAAGGTCTTGTCGGCCAGCAGCTTCTTGAGCGCCTCTTCTTCGCTGATGTCGGAAGGCCTGCCGCTTCTGGCAAGCCTGCGAAAGGCCTCCGTCTCGCGCACCAGCTGCAGCACCAGCGCGTTCTCGGCGCTCCAGCCGTCCCGGTGGCTCCAGTTGTTGTTGGCAATGCCCTGCAGCGTTTGCATCTGGCGGTTCACGGCCTGCTGCGCCCAGTTCTGCAGGCGCGAGTCCAGCGTGGTGCGTACGATCAGGCCGTCCGTATAGATGTTGTAGTCGTGTTTGTCGGCCCAGGCGATCAGCCATTTGCGCAATTGCTGGGAAAAATGCGGCGCCATGCCCGTGGGCTCCTCCTGGCGCTCGAAGTCCAGACGCATGGGGCGTTTCCTGAGGCGCTCGAACTCATCGTCCTTGAGCTCGCCGCGCTTGACCATCTGGCTCAGCACGGTGTTGCGCCGGGCAATCGCGCGGTCGGGGTTGATCACCGGGTTGTAATAGGCATTGCCCTTGAGCATGCCCACCAGCGTGGCGCTTTCCAGCACCGTGAGCCTGGCGGCCGGTTTGTCGAAATAGGTGCGCGCAGCCATCTCTATGCCATAGGCGTTGTAGAGAAAGGGCACGGTGTTCAGATAGGTCTCGAGAATCTCGTCCTTGGTGTAGAGCGCTTCGATCTTGAAGGCCGTGATCGCCTCCTTGAGCTTGCGGTTCACATTGCGTGCACGGCCGATTTCCGTGGGATAGAGATTGCGCGCCAGCTGCTGGGTGATGGTGGAGCCGCCCTGGGGATTGCCGCCAAGGGTGTGGATGACCGACCCCACGGTGCGCGTGAAGTCCATGCCGTGGTGCTCGTAGAAACGATGGTCTTCGGTGGCCACGAGGGCCTTGACCACGGCGGGCGAAATCTGCTCCAGCGGCACCCACTGGCGGTTGCTGCGCTTGAACTCGCCGATCAGCTTGCCGTCGGCGCTCAGGATCTGCGCCGGCTGCTCGAGCTTGGCCTTGCGGATGTCGCTGATGCTGGGCGTGAACGGAATCAGCAGCAGCACATAGACGACAAACAGCACCGGCAAGGCCGCGGCAAACCACAGCCATTCACGCCGCGTCGGCCAGCGACGCCACCAGGGCAGGGCTGCAATGCGCTGGCCCGCTGTGCTGGCGCGAGCGCGCATCCACAAAGCTGTGGCCTGAGCTACCCATTTTTCTTTCAATTCGTTCAAGGACAAACGCACGTTGCAAGGCAGCCCGCCAAGGGCCGCAAGAAGGCAAGACTGCGAAGAATGCCCAAAAAACAGGCGCTCTGCTTGCGGGGATAGTTTTTTCTATGGTCGCAGCCCCGGTATTGTCTCCGTGGCGTGGCTGCGCGGGCTTGTTTCCAATGGTGAGATGTTTTGCCGACTGCCTTAAGCTTGGGGCTTCACTTTGGCGGGAGAGCAGCATGGCAAACAGTGTTTATGACTTTGAGGCCACCGATATCCAGGGGCGCAGCACTCCTCTGTCGCAGTACCAGGGCAAGGTATTGCTGATCGTGAATACCGCCAGTGCCTGCGGCTTCACGCCCCAGTACAAGGGATTGCAGGCACTGCACGAACAGTATGCGGACCGGGGCCTGGTGGTGCTGGGCTTTCCCTGCAACCAGTTCGGAGCGCAGGAGAAAGGCTCGGATGAGGAGATCGCGAGCTTTTGCGAGCTGAACTTCGGCGTCAGCTTCCCGCTCATGCACAAGATCGAGGTCAACGGCGACGGTGCGCATCCGCTGTACCGCTGGCTCACCTCCGAAGCGCCAGGCGTGCTGGGCACCAAGTCCATCAAATGGAATTTCACCAAATTCCTCGTGGGCCGTGACGGGCAGGTGATACGCCGCTACGCGCCCCAGGACAAGCCCGAGAAGCTGGCCGGCGATATCCAGGCGGCTCTGGGTTGATGCTGCTGTTATCGTTTCGATAGCTGACGGCGATTACCCAGCAATTGCTGGAGGCGGTTTTGATGCTCAGTCTTCCGACAAGGTCTTGAAGGACTGGGCCAGATGGTCGAGCAGCGCGCGTATGGCGGGCAGCTGACCGCGACGCGAGGCGTAGACGGCGTGGATGATTTCGGGGCGCGGCTCCCAGCCCGGCAGCACCTGCACCAGCGTGCCGCTGCGCAGGTGCTCGCGCACGAACATGCTGGGCAACTGCACCACCCCGGCGCCCAGCAGAGCCGCATCGCGCAGGGCCAGCATGGACTGTGTCACCAGCCGCGGCTGGTGCCTGACCTCGGCGCGCACGGCGTCGGGTCCGTGCAGCACCCAGCGGTGGGTTTCCTGCACGCCGCCCATGTCCAGGCTGGGCCAGGCCGACAGGTCCATGGGGCCGCCGGGCTGACCCAGGCGCTGCAGCAGCTCGGGTGCGGCCACCAGGCATTGCCGGCGCTCGGCCAGCGTGCGCAACACCAGATCGCTGTCCTGCAGCGGCGGCGGGCGCACGCGCAGGGCCAGATCCAGGCCTTCGCCGACCACGTCCACGCGCCGATTGGTCTCGTCCACCTGCAGCTCCACGCGCGGATACAGGCGCATGAACTCGCCCAGCATGCGGCCCACGCGTGAGGCCAGCAAGGCCACGGGGCAGCTCATGCGCACCTTGCCGCAGGGCTCGGAATGCACCAGCGCCACGGACTCCTCGGCGGCCTCGGCCTCGGTCAGCATGGCGCGGCAGTGCTGGTAGTAGCGCTTGCCCACCTCGGTCACGGCAAAGCTGCGCGTGGAACGCAGCAGCAACTGCGCGCCCAGGCGCTCTTCGAGCAGGGCCACGCGGCGGCTGAGCTTGGACTTGGGCAGGCCCAGTGCGCGGCCTGCGGGCGCGAATCCGCCGTGCTCCACCACCTGGGCGAAGTAGTAGAGCTCGTTGAGATCGGGCAGCTTCATCGTTTTAAAAATAGAACTCTGAGGCTGAATATTGTGGACTACTCAAGTCATCGTTCCAAATTCATACTTTCTCCATGTTCAACGCCTGTGGCATCCATAGGGACTGCAGGCCAGCCGCAAGGAGAAATGTCATGCTCAAGAAAATCCTGGGTGTCTATGAAGCCCCCCGTCCCCACTGGGTGGGCAATGGCTTTCCCGTGCGTTCGCTGTTCAGCTATGGCGACCACGGCAAGGCCCTGAGCCCTTTCTTGCTGCTGGATCACGCAGGCCCTCAGAACTTCACGCCCACCACGGCGCGGCGCGGCGTGGGCACGCATCCGCACCGCGGCTTCGAGACCGTGACCATCGTCTACGAGGGGGAAGTGGCCCACCGCGACTCCACGGGTGCCGGCGGCACCATAGGCCCCGGCGACGTGCAGTGGATGACGGCGGCCTCGGGCATCCTGCACGAGGAGTACCACTCAGAAGCCTTTGCACGCAGCGGCGGACCGCTGGAGATGGTGCAGCTGTGGGTCAACCTGCCGGCCAGGGACAAGATGTCCGCCCCCGGCTACCAGACCCTGCTGAATGCCGACATCCCGCAGGTCGCGTTGCCGGACGGCGCGGGTCATCTGCGCGTCATCGCCGGTGACTATCTTGGCAGCCAGGGGGCCGCCTATCGCGGCCCGGCGAAAACCTTCACGCCCATCGATGTCTGGGATGTGCGGCTGAACGCCGGAGCCACCACCGAGCTGCAGGCCCGAGCCGGCCACACGCTGGCGCTGGTGGTGCTGCACGGCACGCTGCTGGTCAACGGACAGGAGATTGCCCGCGCCGGACAACTGGTGCATATGGATCGCGCTGCGGACAGCGTGCATCTGGAAGCCAACAGCGACGTCACGCTGCTGTGGTTGTCGGGCGAACCGATTGACGAGCCCGTGGTCGGCTACGGCCCCTTCGTCATGAACAGCGACGAGGAAATCCAGCAGGCGCTGGAGGACTTCCGCAGCGGCCAGTTCGGCCGCATCCCGGCGGCCGAGCGCAATGCGTCAACGGCCGTACCGAACCACTGAGTCCTCAGTGCCATTGCGTCCCCGGGCCTGCAGCGATCCGCTGGTCCGGGAAGCGAAACCCTCTCCCCTTCATTCCCGACTCCAAGGAGACTTCCATGAGCATCCAGACCGCAGCCATCCCCGCCAATTTCAACGGTACCAAGCCCGTGATCGATCCGGACAACGTGGCCATGCTGTTGATTGACCACCAGAGCGGCCTGTTCCAGACCGTGCAGGACATGCCGTTCACCACGCTGCGCCGCCTGGCCAGCACTCTGGCCAAGATCGCTTCGCTGGCCAAGATCCCTGTGATCACCACGGCCTCCGTGCCCCAGGGTCCCAACGGCCCGCTGATTCCCGAAATACACCAGAACGCACCTCACGCCACTTACGTGGCGCGCAAGGGCGAGATCAATGCCTGGGACAACGAAGACTTTGTCAAGGCCGTCAAGGCCACGGGCAAGAAGCAGCTCATCATCGCCGGCACCATCACCAGCGTCTGCATGGCCTTTCCCTCCATCGCTGCCGTGGCCGATGGTTACCAGGTGTTTGCTGTCATCGACGCGTCGGGCACCTACTCCAAGATGGCTGAGGAAATCACTCTGGCCCGCATGCTGCAGGCCGGTGTGGTGCCCATAGACACCGCGGCCGTGGCCTCGGAGCTGCAAAAGACCTGGAACCGCGACGACGCGGCCGAGTGGGCCCAGGCCTATACCGGCATCTTCCCCAACTACCAGTTGCTG
Source organism: Comamonas sp. NyZ500 (assembly GCF_016772095.1). Classification (NCBI taxonomy): domain Bacteria; kingdom Pseudomonadati; phylum Pseudomonadota; class Betaproteobacteria; order Burkholderiales; family Comamonadaceae; genus Comamonas; species Comamonas sp. NyZ500. Next base: position 150,626 of record NZ_JAEIJE010000006.1, read on the forward strand.
ATCGAAAGCTACGCCAAGGCGCAGGAAGTGATCCAGAACCACGAAGTGCTGGATTCCCAGCGCGTTTGATTTTCCTCATCCCTCCACTACCTCTGAAGGAGACCGTCATGAGCAACAAACCCTATATCCGCCTCGACAAGAACAACGCTGCCGTGCTGCTGGTGGACCACCAGACCGGCCTGCTGTCCCTGGTGCGTGATATCGACCCCGACAAGTTCAAGAACAATGTGCTGGCCCTGGCCGACATGGCCGAATACTTCAAGCTGCCCACGATTCTGACCACCAGCTTCGAGACCGGCCCCAACGGCCCGCTGGTGCCCGAACTCAAGGAAAAATTCCCCACTGCCCCCTATATCGCGCGTCCCGGCCAGATCAATGCCTGGGACAACGAGGACTTCGTCAAGGCCGTCAAGGCCACGGGCAAGAAGCAGCTCATCGTGGCTGGCGTGGTGACCGAGGTCTGCGTGGCCTTCCCCGTGCTGTCTGCCCTGGCTGAAGGCTTCGAGGTGTTCGTCATTGCCGATGCATCGGGCACCTTCAACAGCATGACCCAGCAGGCTGCCTGGAGCCGCATGGAGCAGGCCGGCGCCCAGCTCATGACCTGGTTCGGCGCGGCCTGCGAGCTGCACCGCGACTGGCGCAACGATATCGAGGGGCTGGGGACTCTGTTCTCCAACCACATCCCCGACTATCGCAACCTGATCAACAGCTACACCACGCTGACCGCCGGCAAGTAAGCCCTGCGGCTTCAGACCCAAGCCCGCAAGCTTTTGCAGCCTGCGGGCTTTTGCTGTCAACTTATTGAAACTGATAGCTTTAGACGCTTGATGGGTAAGCGCTCAAGCCTGTTTTTGCTTCAATTCCGGCAGGCAGCTTGCGCCGTTCTGATCCGCGTCGTGCATGGGCTCGGCCTGAGCAAAGTTCTTGCTGTAGGCGATGCCCCAGTTGCGCATGGCGATCAGCACCGGCTGCAGGCTGCGGCCCAGCTCGGTCAGCGTATAGTCCACGCGCGGCGGCACCTCGGCATACACCGTGCGCTCGACGATGCCGGCTTCTTCCAACTCGCGCAGCTGCAGCGTCAGCATGCGCTGGGTAATGCCGGGGATGGCACGGCTCAGCTCGCCAAAGCGCTTTTTGCCATGCAGCAGCTGGAACAGAATGATGGGCTTCCAGGTGCCGCCCATGACCGACAGCGTCACCTCCACGGCGCAGCCGCTTTTGCTGTTCAATCGTTTCATGGGCACCTCGCTGCAGTTCCAAAGTGCAAGCATCCTAGCGCCAGCCCGCATTCATGCATTGCTTACATTTTTAATACTACCCAACAAATATGTTGGTACTGGTGGTGGATGCGCATTGACGGCACCATGCAAAGCATCTGTTTCACCTCTTGAGGAGCACTCCATGAAAGTCATGCAACTGGCCGCGCCCGGCGGTTTCGAAAACCTGAAGCTTGTCGAGCTGCCCGCACCCGCGGCGCCTGCTGCGGGCGAGATCCAGGTGCGCATTCACGCCAGCTCGCTCAACTACCATGACCTGGGCGTGGTGCGCCGTCCCGGCGCGGCGGCCGACGGCCGCATTCCCATGGCCGACGGCGCAGGCCTGGTCACGGCCGTGGGCGCAGGCGTGACGGAATTTGCCGTGGGCGATGCCGTGGTCTCCACCTTCTTTCCGCAATGGCTGTCGGGCCGCCATGTGCCCTCCGACTTCCAGCTCGTGCCCGGTGACGGCGTGGACGGCTTTGCACGCGAATTCGTGAACCTGCCCGCCACCAGCTTTACCCATGCCCCCAAGGGCTGGAGCCATGCCGAGGCCGCCACGCTGACCACGGCCGGCCTCACGGCCTGGCGCGCGCTGGTGGTGGACGGCCATCTCAAGGCCGGCGACACCGTGCTGGTGCTGGGCACGGGCGGCGTCTCCATCTTTGCGCTGCAGATGGCCAAGAGCATGGGCGCCACCGTCATCGCCACCACCTCCAGCGCGGCCAAGGCCGAGCAGCTCAAGGCATTGGGGGCCGATCTGGTGATCAACTACAAGGAGCAACCCGAATGGGGCGACGCCGTTCTGGCCGCCACCGGCGGTCGCGGTGCCGACATCGTGGTCGAGGTCGGCGGCCCCGGCACCTTGCCCCAGTCCATTCGCGCCTGCGCCGTGGGCGGCCATATCGCGTTGATCGGCGTGCTGACCGGTTTTGCGGGCGCCGTGCCCACGGTGGAGATGATGCGCAAGCAGCAAACCCTCAAGGGCCTGATCGTCGGCAGCCGCGAGCAGCAGCAGGACATGGTGCGCGCGCTGGAGATCTTCGGCTGGAAGCCCGTGATCGACAGCCGTTATCCGCTAGAGCAGATGGTGGCGGCCTTCGAGCACCAGGCAGCGGGCAAGCACTTTGGCAAGATCTGCCTCGAATATTGATGGCTGATGGCGCTTTGTGCGCCTGGGTTTGAGGATGATGGGGCATGTGGTTCTTGTTGGGTCACATGCCCTTCTTGTTTTGATAGCTGCCTGGGCTTGCTCTACCTTGGGTTAAGGTCGATTTGGCTTGAGTTTTTCTTTTAACGACATGCCCGATTGATGGACAGAGGGCGGGTCTCGGCCCGCCTGCCGACCTACTTTCTGCTGCCAGAAAGTAGGCAAAGAGCTGGCCCCTGCCGTCCACGACCCCTTCGCTTCACTACGGGGCAGCCTGCGCCGTCAAGCTCTTGCTGCTTGCGGCAAAACTCACTTCGCGCTTTCAGCGCTTCGTTCAAACAGGTTGCCGCAGATTTGAAGTTGAAGCGTCTGCACTCTACGGTGCAGCTGCCAGCACCAAGAGGCCGCCATCACAGGCGTGGGCAAAAGGTGCAATACCGGATGCGGGATAGCTTCTTTGTGCTTTTGATAGCTGCTTTCGTTTGCTGAATAAGCGTTGTGGGTCAATTTCGCCACCACTCTTGCCGGCTGCCTGCTCCCACCCGTGTGTCTGCGCCTGCGGCACGCGGTTCGGGCTGAGGGCATTGGCACCGCAGAGTGCCAATGCATCGTGAACAAATTTGCGGCAACCTGTCTGAGCGGCGCGCGTAGCGCAAAGCGAGTTTTGCCGCACCGCAGCCTGAAATGCGTGGCGCAGGTTTGCCCGGAGGCGAAGCCGCAGGGACGCGGACAGTCGGGTTGTGCTCTTTGCTCACTTTCTGGCGCGCCAAAAAGTGAGTCGGCAAGGCGGGCCGAGACCCGCCCTCTGAATTCAAACCAAGCAAAGCGCTAAAAAGAATAGCTATAGCCGCAAGCTAGGCAAGCCCCACAGCCCAAAAACTCAATCCTCAGAACCCAGCACCACCCGCGCCGTCAAAGCCGTCCTCCCCGGCGAGGACTCAATCCCCAGCAGTCCGCCGACCCGCGCAATGCGCACCGCCATGGAGCGCATGCCCACGCCCAGGCCCGATGCATCCACGGCCTGCACATCAAAGCCCACGCCGTCATCCTCGATCTCCAGCAGCAACTCCTCGGCCTGCGGCTGCACCAGGGACAGGCGCACATGACGCGCCTGGCTGTGTTTGATGACATTGGTCAGAGCTTCTTCGATCAGCCGGGTCAGAGCCAGGTATTGCAGCGCGTTAGGCGGCTGACTCCAGCTTTGCGGAAACTGCCAGTCGCAGCGCACACCCAGGGCCTCGAACAGATCGTTGAAGCGGCGGCGCAAGGGTGCCAGCCATTCCTGTGGAGTGGCTGGCACGCGTACCTGGGCCGAGGCGTTGCTGTCTATGCTTTGGCGCAGATCGTTGCGGATGAGCTTGAGCATGGACAGCACCTGGGGCCGGGTCATGGCATCGCTGCCCTGCTCGACGGAAGCAATCATATGGACCAGCTCGCCGCCCAGGCCGTCGTGCAGGTCGTGGGTCAGGCGCAGGCGCTCCTGCAGGCGCGCGTTGGAGAGCTTCTGGGCTTCCAGTTCGGCGCGCAAATGCTCGGATTTTTTCTGCTCGGTGATGTCGAAGGTGAAGCCGATCAGCGCTGTGGGCTGGCCCTGTTCGTCGCAGAGCACATGCACGACCTCCTTGACCCAGACAAAGCGGTTGTCGCTGGTCAGCGCCCGGTACTCGGCCTCGTGATCCACACCCGCCAGGCACAGCTCCACACAGCGCGAGACGGTTTGCTCGCGCTCGTCGGGGTGGATGCGTTCGGCCCAGTCGTTCACGGTCTCCCAGCTCTCGGGGCTCCAGCCCAGCAGATCAGCGATCTGCGGGCCGATATAGCTGTATTTCTTCGTGGTCCAGTCAATCTTGAACGGAATCGCCAGGGTGGATTCCAGCAGCGTCTGGTAGAGGCCGTTGTCCGTGTCGGGTTCAAGGGTGCGCAGGCGGGGGCGGGCTTCAAGCATGGGACGCTCCTGTCAAATCGAGAAGAGGGTGGGTGGTGGGCAACTCGTTCCAGAACCAGTAGAAATAGCCGCCTTCGGTCTGCAGCAGGGTCTGGGTTTTGACGCTGGAGCGCTCTATCCCGCGCCAGCAGGCCAGGGCCGAGTTGCGGTTGCCGTGCAGATCCAGGCAGGTCTGCCCTGGTAGATTGGGCCGGGGCGGCACATACAAGGCCATGCCGCGCGGCAGCCAGAGGTCGGCGAGACAGATTTTCTGCTGCTCAGGCCAATACTTTCCCACCGAAATCACCAGCGGCAGGTGAGGGTCGATGGAGGTGAAGACATGCGGGAAATCGTGATGCTCAAGGTCGGTACAGACCTTGCCCAGCAAGCGGTAGCCGGTTCCCTCATAAGGTGAGCGGTGTCCGGCAAACATGCCGTACTCATAGTCGACCAGCGAAAGATGTGGCTGGGGGCTGGTGATGCGAATTCCCTGGCCCGGTGCTATCAGCGTCATGCCGAACGCCGCTGCAGTTTGATGCGTGACTGCAATGGCTTCGTACTCGACCTGATCGGCCTGAAACTCCAGCCGGGTCTGATTGCCGTACTTGGGGTCGGGGCGGGTGGTGGTCGCAGAAAGGACGCGGTATGCGTTGCCGATGACGGCCGTGGGGTCACTGGTTGCAGGCTCAAGCAGCTGCAAGCCTGTGGGCGGCTCCGCGCAATAGTGGGGGAACCCGTGGATATTGCAGAAAAACGGTGTCTGCGACAGATCGACCGACGTCGGCGCATCTTCTTTGATGAACAGCACGGGATCAAAAAACTCTTGCGCCATTGCCTGTCACTTCAAGGTGATTGATAGCAGAGATCGTTGCCCTGTGCGGAGGTACGGCACCTGCAGTCATGGGTTGTTTGGTCAGTCAGTGATGCAGTCTAAATCAAGGCGGTTACAAAGACCCGGGTGCGCAGGTGCTGCGGGCCGGGGCACCTGAGGATGTCAGTGGCCGTCACGGCAAAGTGCGCATTATTTTGATAGCTGCCGGCGCTTTATACATAAGCGATGCGGCCATGAGAGCTTCTATTTCACGCGCACCGATTCGCCAATCGCGAAGAACTGCCCGCCCGCCACATAGTGCAGGGTGCGCAGCTCGGCAGGCGCGGAGCCGAACTCCCAGTGTCCATTGCGGAACACGCGCTCGTCGGCCCAGGCCGCCACGACTTCGGCGATGAACAGGTCATAGCTTTGCTGGTTGTGCGGCTCGGGGATCAGCTTGCAGACCAGCCAGGCGGCACAGCCAGCCACAAGCGGTACAGCTAAGCCCGGTGCATCGAACAGTTGCACGCCATGTTTGACGAGTTTGTGGGGTTCGGTGACGGCGCTGTCCGTGCCTAGGCCCACCGTCAGCGCGGCCTGGGGCACGGTGGGTAGTTGCACGGCAAAGAGGCCGCTGCCCTCGACCAGCGCACGCGTGCGCGTGGCCTTGTCGAGCACCACGCTGATCTTGGGCGGTGCGAAATCGAGCGCGCAGGCCCAGGCAGCGCTCATGGCATTGCGCTCGCTCGCATGCTGGGCCGAGACGATGACTGTGGGGCCGTGGTTGAGCAGGCGGTAGGACTTGTCCAGGGGAACCGGGGTGAAATGGTCTGGCAGCATGGTGGGCTGAATATGGGTGACAGAAGAGGGCGGCAAGCTCCCGTTACGATGGCTTGCTGATTTCCCATCTTCGCCCGAAACAGGGCTTTTCCAGGAGACAACCATGTTTAGCCACATCATGCTGGGTGTGAATGATCTGGAGTCCAGCAAGCGCTTTTACGACGCGCTGCTGGGTCAGCTGGGCATTGCGCCCGGCGTTGCCAACAAGAACCGCTTCTTCTACCGCAGCCCCACGGGCGTGTTTGCCATCTCCACGCCCATTAACGGCGAGTCGGCCAGCTCGGGCAATGGCGCGACCACGGGCTTTCTGGCCCAGTCCACCGATCAGGTGAATGCAGCCCATGCGGCGGGCCTGGCTGCGGGCGGCGTCTCGATCGAGGACGCGCCGGGCTGGCGTGGTGATTCCATGTATCTGGCCTATCTGCGCGACCCCGACGGCAACAAGATCTGTCTGGCCTATCGCCCAGCGAAGGCATGATCGAGGCTGACTGAACCAGGGCCGCGCAAGCGGCCTTTTTGTCTTCAGCGGTGGGGATCAAAAACAGGAGCTGTCTGCGCTTGCGGGGCAAGGCCTTGAGCCCAGAGCGGCAACAGCGAGCGCGGTCATGCCCGACCTGCAAGCGGTGATGCTGTGCCCGCTGCCGGTGCAAAACCGGGGCAGGCGGCACAATGGCTGCTTTGCAGCGCGGGCGGACGTCCGGGGCCTGCACCACATTCAGCAATTTTTTCATGACCAACACCACCACTCCTGCCGAAGACCATCTGTGCGACGCCTGTGCCGGCATTCAGCGCAATTGGCGCAAAGCCCCCGGCCATGCCGAACTGATGCAGCGCGGCAACCGCAAGGAGGAGCGCGGCTCGAGCACGGCGACGGTGACCCGCTATGTCTGCGAGCGCTGCGGCACGGTGTGGGACTACGAGAACAACAAGCAGGACCAGCGCAAGGGCTGGTCCGTGGTTGGCAGAATTTAACCCCCTGAGGCGCTGCGCGCCTTGCCCCGGCGGGGCTGCCCAGGCCCTTGCTGGCTGTCTCTTTCCTGAGTCAGCGTCGGTTTTTGAAGTTTCGGCGTCTTCGGGCGCCGTTTGTTTTTTGAAGGAGGCTGCGTGCAATCAGCAAGCAACGAGTGGTTTGACGAGGCGTATTACCAGCGCTTTTACTTTGACAAAAAGACCAGCGTGATCGATCCCGAGCACGCGCGGCGGCTGGGTGCGTTTGTCTGCTCGTATCTTGCGTATCTGCGCGTGCCCGTGCAGCGGGTGCTCGACGTGGGCTGCGGCATAGGCCTGTGGCGCGAGGCGGTGCAAAAGCACTTTCCGGGCGTGCAGTATCAGGGCGTGGAGTTCAGTCCCTATCTCTGCGAGCGCTATGGCTGGGAGCAGGGCTCGGTGGTGGATTGGCAGCCCAAAGACGGCCAGCCTTTTGATCTGGTGATCTGCCAGGGCGTGCTGCCCTATCTGAGTCCTGCCGATTTGAAAAAGGCACTGGCCAATCTGGGCCGGCTGTCGCGCGGCGGGCTCTATATCGAGGCCGTGGCACGCGAGGACTACGAGCGCGACATCATCGACGAGGAACTGACCGATCCGCGCCTGTATCGCCACCGCGCCGAGTTGTACCGCCGCGGCCTGCAGCCTCACTTCAAGGAGCTGGGCGGCGGCGTATGGCTGAGTCGTCAGGCCGATATGCCGCTGTTCGAACTGGAGTGCGTTGGGGGCTGAAGCCTCTTGTTCTTGGTAATTTCGGGGCCTGCACCTATATTGCGGGGCTTGCGAACTCACAAGGATATGCAGATGCCTCATCGCTGGATCAAATGCTGCGGAGTCTGGACCGCTGCCATGGCTGGCGCTGCCCTGCTTCTGGCCTGCTCGGACTCCAAGACCGAAGCCACTGCGCCCTCGGCACAGGCCCCGACCGTTGCACCGGCTCCCGCGCCTGCACAGCCAGCAGCCCAGGCCAGGCGTGTGATTGACCAGTTGTTCAGCACCGAAACCATAGGCATGAATCTGGCCTATGTGGAAAAGATTGCCGGCCCGGCCATGCGCTCGGAATTCCACCGCCACCAGTTCCGCGCCGACGGCTGCGATATCACCCTGGTCAGCGACGAGGCCGACAAGGTGATCGAGTCTGTCGAGATCGATATCGCGCCCAGCTGCAATCTCTCGCTCAAGAGCGTGCTGAATGTGTCCGAGGGCCAGCCCGATATCAAGCTCGGCGATCTGACCTTTGGCGGCTTCGAGCCTCTGCTGGACAGCCGCTACTACGCCGACTGCCTGACGCTGTGCGGCAATGCCGCCGACCCCGTGGTCTATCTGGAGGCCAAGGGTTCGCGCCTGACCAACTTCATCAATTATTCGGTGCAGGCCCCCATGGTGGACGGCAAGGTGCTGGATGCGACTGCCGCCTGGCGCGATGCCATGGTCAAGGCAGAGTCCGAGGACTATGTACTGGACACGCGCTTCAACTGCGAGCCGGATCGCTTCAGGAATGTGATTTCCACCGGACTCAGGAATGCCAGGCCCACGGTGTTCAGCTTCGGTCGTGGTCCGACCTTCGAGCAGGGCGACTGCGACTAAGCGGCGCTCCTGCAGCATCAGCACTGGATTTGGCAAAGGCGGGACAATCCGGGCATCTGTCCGAACCCGCTGGTGTCCGTCTTGCCTGCTTCCACGCCTTTGTCCCCTGCCGCTCTGACTCCGCAGAAAACTCTTGCCTCCACGCTGTCTCCGCATGCCGTCTCGCGCTTGCGCCAGGCGCGGCTGGCACGAAGCACGCGCCCGTTCCTGGCGCGTGGCGGCCCCAAGGGCGAGCGCTGCGAGGGCTGCCGCTTGCGCCCCTCCCACTGCATGTGCGCACTGCGCCCCGAGCTGGCCACGCGCGCGGCCTTCTGCCTGCTGATGCATGATGCCGAGCCGCTCAAGCCCAGCAACACGGGTTGGCTGATTGCCGACGTGGTGAAGGACACCCATGCCTTCGGCTGGTCGCGCACCGAGGTGGACCCGCAGCTGGAGGCCTTGCTGGCCGATCCGCAATGGCAGCCCTATGTGGTGTTTCCCGGCGAATATTCCGAGCCTGCCGAGCGTGTGCTGGAGACGCTGGACGGCGGCGACAGCCGTGCGCTGCAGCCCGGCAGGCGCCCGCTGTTCATACTGCTGGACGCGACCTGGTCGGAGGCGCGCAAGATGTTTCGCAAAAGCCCGTATCTCGATGGCTTCCCCGTGCTCAGTCTGCACCCGGATCTGATCTCTCGCTATCAATTGCGCAGATCCAAGCGCGACGACCATTTCTGCACCAGCGAGGTGGCGGCCCTGTGCCTGGAGCTGGTGGGCGATGCCGGCGATGTGCAGGCCGGCCAGGTACTGGAGAGCTATCTGGGCGTGTTCACCGAGCGCTATCTGCAGGCCAAGCACCAGCAGCCGGTCGATGAGGCCAGCAGCGCCCACCAGCGCCTGCGTGAACTGATGGGGGCAGCCACCGCCAAGCGCGACGTATGAGGCGATGTGCAGGCATAAGCATTCCACTCAAAGCAATAAGCGAACAAGGACAATCGGACCAGGGCCTCATGAGTGCATGAGGTGTGTGCCGGATCGGGTGGGTGATAAGCGCCGATGACCAGGGGTCTCGGCGCTTTTGTTTTTGGGAGTGGGTGATGGGCATGTCCTTGAAATGGGTTGGTCTGGCAGCAGCGCTGGTATGTGCGGGTTCGGCCGTGGCTGTGGGCAAGACCGAAGCGGCGAGCTCCAATATCGGTGCCAATATCGACACGGCCGTGGATCTGTCCGCATCGCCCACGTTGCAGCGCTGGCAGGCCGGCGGCACCGTGGTGCTGGGGGTAAGAGAGGCAGCAGTTCCCATGTCCTACGCGATCGGTGCCAACGAGAAGTTCGTCGGCTATCACATGGACCTCTGCGAGCGGGTGGTGCATGCGATTGCACCTCGGGCCCAGCTCAAATACATGGTGCTGACGCCGCAGAACACCATGCCGCTGATCAATAACGGCACGGCCGATTTCAACTGCGCCAGCATGACCAACAACCTCACGCGCCAGAAGCAGGTGGCGTTTGGTTTGACCACCTATGTCAGCGAGGTGCGCATGGCCGTGCGTGCCGACTCGGGCATCACCTCCTTCAAGCAGCTGCAGGGGCGCAATGTGGGCGCCATCACGGGCACGACGGCGGTGCAGATTCTGCGCAAATACGCCAGCGACAACGAGCTGAACTTCAGGACGCTGATGAGCAAGGATCAGTTCGAGAGCTTTCTGATGCTGGAGTCGGGTCGCGTCGATGCCTTTGTGCTAGACGACAACATGCTGGCCGGCGTGATCGGCCAGAGCAAGAATCCCAAGGGCTACAAGATTGTGGGCGAGGTGATTGGTGCCGAGCCGATTGCCATCCAGTTCAGCAAGAACGACCCGCAGATCAAGAAGGCCGTGGACGGCGCCATTTTGCAGATGATCCGTTCGGGCGAGCTGCACAAGCTCTACAACAAATGGTTCATGCAGCCCATTGCGCCCAAGAACGTGAACCTGAACCTGCCCATGGGCGAGGTGCTCAAGAAACAGCTGGCCACGCCCAACGACACGCCGCTGGAGCAGTTCGTATTGCCCCAATAAAGCACTGGAGCGGCGCCAGTCGATAGACTGCAAGGCAAACCTCAAGGGGAATGATTGCCGTGCTGGAGTACCTGGTCTATCCGCTGATTGCGCTGCTGTTCGTGGCAGTCTTCACGCGCGAGGTGATTGCGCCCGCTTCGCGCAATCTCTGCGACCGGCGCTGGCTGATCTACAGCAGCGCCCTGGGCGCGCTGACGCTGGTCTGCACGCTGGCGCTGGGCTGGTTGCTGGAGGAGCGCATTCGCCAGCATGCGCTGCTGGATGTGGGTGCACGCTGGAACCCGCTGCTGGTGGGGCTGCTGAGCTTTTTCATCACCAGCTTTGTCTTTTACTGGTGGCATCGCGCCACCCATGCCTCCGATCTGCTGTGGCGCGTGTTTCACCAGCTGCATCACAGCGCGCGGCGCATCGAGGTGCTGACCTCGTTCTACGCCCATCCGCTGGACTCCTGCGCTGCCATGCTGCTGAGCGTGATCTCCAGCTATTGGGTGCTGGGTGCCAGCCCGGCAGCGGCGGCCGTGGCTCTGGGGCTGACGGCGGCCTTCGATCTGTTCACCCATGCCGACATGCGCACGCCGCGCTGGCTCGGCTATGTGCTGCAGCGTCCGGAAATGCATACCGTGCACCATCAGCATGGCCACCATGCGCAGAACTACGGTCTGCCGCTGTGGGACATGCTGTTCGGAACCTGGACCAACCCCGCCGAGCGCGCGCAGAAGCTGGGCTTTGATGACGACAAGTCCGAACGCGTGGCCGAGATGCTGCTGTGGCGCGATGTGCACCAGAGTGCACCCGCCTGCGGGCGCCGCAAGTCATCCTGAAGCTTCGAATTTGATAGCTGATGATGCCGATGGGTGGAGCTCGGCATGCTGTTTTTGTTCTTAATTGTTAACACGGCTTGCCAAGACCCTGCCAGAGCCCGGCAAGCTCTGCCCCTGGTTTGGGGCGGTGGAAAAAATCTGTTCAAATTGGCCCGGTCTGTTCACCTGTCAACAGACGCCAAGCCGTCTGGCTGTGGGCATTCATAACAATCTGCCGTCTCACCCTCAGTGAGCTGAAGCAGACAAATCGCCTGCCAGGTTCCGGCTCCCCGAGCGCGTTTTCATGCGCTCAGTGACCCCCGGGTCGCTGCAAAGAGCTGTTACTGCCTCTTTGCTCAAACTCTGAATACTGCTTCAGCCATGTCTTGTGCATGGCTGTGATTGTTTGTCTGCAAGCCCGGCCCGTGCCTGGGCGAAAGGAAAGGTGTCCGGTTTTGGTGGAGTCGGCGTTCAAGCTGCGCTACAACCCAGCGCTCGATGGATTGAGAGGCATAGCCATTGTGCTGGTGCTGCTCTCGCATGCACATGCCCCGATGTTCGATGGCGCCTTCTTCGGCGTCGATCTGTTCTTCGTGCTCAGCGGTTTTTTGATCACCTCCTTGCTGCTGATGGAGTATCGGCAGCATGGCAAGCTCGATTACTGGCGCTTTTACCGTCGCCGCTTCTTCCGTCTCATGCCTGCGCTGGCACTGTTCCTTGGAGCCTACTGTGTGTTCGCGCCTTTTATCTGGCCCGATCTCACGGACATCTATTCGGACGCCCTGGTCTCCATTCTCTATCTGGCCGATTACGGCATTGCCTTTTTCGACAGTCCGGACACGCTGCTGCACATGTGGTCGCTGTCGGTGGAGGAGCATTTCTATCTGATCTGGCCGCCGCTGCTGGTTCTGCTGCTGCGCAAGGCCACGCCTGGCCGAGTCTGGGCGCCGCTTGCGGCGCTGTGGCTGCTGAGTACGCTGTGGCGCATCTTCTGGGTGGTGCAGGGCCAGCAGTTCTACGAAATCTTTTTCCGCTTCGACACGCGGGCCTCGGGTCTGCTGGCCGGCGCCTTGCTGGCGGCGCTGATGATGGAGCGCCCGCAATGGGTAGAGCGTCTGCAGTCGCTGCGCGCCTACACCATGTGGTTTGTGCTGGCCGTGCCGCTGATCATGGAGCTGGAGTGGGACAACCAGCACGCCATGGTCTGGGGCATCACGGTGGTGGAATGCGCGGCCCTGGTCGTGCTGTTGGCCGTGCAAAAGCCCGCGGGACTGGTCTATGAAATGCTGACGGCACCGGTGCTCATCAAGCTGGGCCAGCTGTCCTATGGCATCTACCTCTGGCATTACCCGGTGGTGCGCTATCTGCGTGCCGATTACTCCTGGCCCGTGACCGTGGTCGCAGGCCTGCTGATCTCTACCGCGCTGTCGGCACTGTCGTTCTACACGGTGGAGCGCTGGGCCATGCGCCACCGCGACCTGGGAGCGAGCAAGAAGCCTGAGCGCCAGCCTCAGGCACGCCAGGAACCCGCGCTGCGCGAGGCGACACGCGGCTCGTGATCGCCCTAGAAGCCTGAGCCGGGCTGGGCCAGGTACTCGGCCTCTTGGGCGGTGCTGGCGCGGCCCAGAATGCTGTTGCGGTGAGGGAAGCGGCAAAAGCGCTCTATCACCACCTGATGGCGATGGGCGTAGTCCAGCGTTCCGGCCAGATATTCGCGCAGCTCGGCGTCCGTGGCGCTCTGCAGCAAAGCCTCGAAGGCGGCCACGCTGCGTTGCTGCATGGCCGGGTCTTCGGCATGTTCTAGCGGCAGATACATAAAGACGCGGGCCACCTCGGGCAGTTGTTGGTCGCTGCCGGCGTCGATTGCCTGCAGCGCCAGTGCCAGGGCCTGCGCGTCACCTGCAAAGCTCTTGGGAGTGTTGCGATGGATATTGCGCGTGAACTGGTCCAGCAGGATCACCAATGCCAGCTGCTGCCATGGACCCTGGGTTGCCCAGTGCTGCAGTGCACCGCCCAGTGCGGCTTCCACGGCAGTGCCAAATCGCTGGCGCAGCTCCTCATCGAAGGCCGCCGATTTGGTGAACCACTGAGCCTTGTGCTTGAGGGCATCGGCATTGCCAGGCCTGGGGCTGCCGAACCACTGGGTCAGAACTTGGTCGGGCAGGCTGGTGTCCTGGGCGGCGGCGGTCAGCGCCTCATGGCTGACGGGAAGGGAATTTGCAGTCATGCAAATCATTGTGCATGCACTGTCGCTAGCGTTGACAGTCAACCCTGGATGGCGTCGGACGTTAGATAACAGTCTTTTACCTGCAGATTGCATTAGATAGGGAACTGCGAACACCCATCGAGACTCTGTGGAATAGCAGGCTCAGAGACAATGGATTGATCAAAAACCATAGCTGACAGCGTTGGTTTATCAAGTGTTTGCATGGGTTTTGAATCAGGTTTTACGGAGTTCGGTGGTCGTGATGAATCGGCGCGCATGGTTGGCGGTGACAGTGTTGGGATTGGGAATGGCTGCCACTGGCTGCTCGGGCAAGTCCGTGCCCAGCAGCGTGAGCGTGAGCCAGCAGAAGCTGCAGGAGATGCTGGCCAGGCGTTTCCCCAGGCAGTTTCCCGTGGCGGGTTTGCTGCAGCTGGACCTGAAGGCGCCGCAGCTGAGCATGCTGCCCGAGCGCAATATGCTCAACGCTGTGATCCCGGCCGAGCTCAGCGGCAAGGTGCTCAAGGAGCAGTACAGCGGCCTGCTCAATGTCGATTTCGCGCTGCGCTATGAGCCCACCGACCGCACCTTGCGCGCCTACCAGATCAAGGTCAACCAGCTGAGCATGGACGGGCTGTCGCCCGCGCTCAGCGATATGCTGGGCACCTATGCCACGGCATTGGCCGAGCAGGCCATGGGTCAGGTGGTGCTCTATCAGTTGCAGGACCAGGATCTGGCCCTGGTCGATGCGCTGGCCATGGAGCCTGGCGCCATCACCGTCACCGCCCAGGGGCTGACAGTGGCCCTGGTGCAGAAGGCCAGCGCGGGCAGCAAGCGCTGAGCTGCCAGGTGGCAAAAAAGCCCGCAGGCGTCTGCCTGGCGGGCTTTTTTTCGGGGTCATGCGGCGCTCAGCGGGGCTTGGCGACGGGCTCCAGGCCGGTGTCACGAATCGTCTTGGCGGCGGCGGGCGAGGTGTAGTACTTGAGCAGTTGCTCCAGCCCCTGCGGGTTGGTTGAGGTACTGGCCGTGCCGGCCGAGAAGATGGTGTAGTGCTGCACCGAATCGGGCAGGGTGCCGACATAGCTGATGCCCTCGATGGGCAGCAGTTCGCTGACCTGCTGCAGGCCGATTTCGGCCTCGCCTCGCGCCACGATGGTGCCCACGCGCTCGGTCACGATCTTCTTGCTCTTGGGCATGACCTGGTCGTGAATGCCGAGTTTCTTGAGCATCTGGGTTTCGTAGTAAGTGCCGCTGGCGCTGGCCGAATAGGCAATGCTCTTGGCGTTGAGCAGCACCTGACGCAGCTTGTCCTCGCTGCTGATGTCGGGGATGGGGGCACCCTTCTTCACGGCCACGCCCACGGCCGAGCGCACCAGGTCGATCTGGGTGCCGTTGCGCACCAGGCCCTTGGCGGCCAGATCGTCGAGCGCACCGCGCGCCAGAATCACCACATCGGCCTTCTCGCCCTTGCTCAGGCGATTGGGAATGGAGGTGGGCGAGGCCCCCATGGAGGAGCCATAGGCCGACTCCACCGCCAGGCCGGTCTGGGCCGTGAACTGAGGCGCCAGCAGCTTGTGCGCTGCGGTGAAGCCGCCCGAGGTCATGAGACGCACAGGCTCCTTGGGCGTGCTGCTTGGCTGCTGGGCGCAGCCTGCGGCCAGCGCCACAGCGCTGATCAG
The DNA here is from genome assembly GCF_016772095.1 of Comamonas sp. NyZ500. Classification (NCBI taxonomy): domain Bacteria; kingdom Pseudomonadati; phylum Pseudomonadota; class Betaproteobacteria; order Burkholderiales; family Comamonadaceae; genus Comamonas; species Comamonas sp. NyZ500. The sequence goes on from NZ_JAEIJE010000006.1 coordinate 165,896, forward strand.
CAGGGCTCGGCGGACGGTGAAAAGGGGAAACGGCTTCATCAATGTCTCTCTGTATTGGGCGGGCGGGATAGGCCTTGAACCCTTTTGGAATCAACGCAGGCAGCTACTTTCGTCATGGCTGCTGCGGCTGACCGGATTGTGAAAAGCTGCGGCTATTGCGTCCAATACCGTTTGCGTCTGGACTTGATACGAAAATCGTCCTATGGATTTGCGCCGTCTGACCTGTTTTCTGGCTGTGGCCGAGGAGCTGAATTTCAGCCGTGCGGCCCAGCGCTTGCATATGAGCCAGCCCCCGCTGAGCCAGCAGATCCGTCTGCTGGAGCAGGAGATGGGGGCGCAGTTGTTCGAACGCTCGCGCCGCGCCGTGGCGCTGACGCCGGCAGGCCTGCTGCTGCAGGACAAGGCGCGGCAGATCGTGGAGCTGCACCAGCAGGCGGGCGAGCTGGTGCGCATGGCAGCCCATGGCCTGGCGGGGCGTTTGCGCATCGCCTTCACGGCATCGGTGCCGCTGTTTGACGAGTTCTCCACCATGTTGCGCGACTTTCGCAGCCGTCACCCGCAGGTGGAGCTGGATCTGCAGCATATGACCACGGGCGAGCAGATCGCGGCATTGACGGCGGGGCAGATCGACATCGGCTTCATGCGCCCCTCGCCGACGTTTCGCATCCCCGTGCCGATTAGGGAGCAGACGCTGTGGCGCGATGAGCTGACGCTGGCCCTGCCGGTGGCACATGCCAAGGCGGCTGCGGGCGAAGCACTGGCACTGAGCAGCCTGGCCGACCAGCCTTTTGTGCTGCACCCGGCCGTGCTGGGTGGCGGTCTGCACGAACATATTCTGGCGCTGTGCAGCGAGGCCGGCTTTGTGCCGCGCATCGCCCAGCCGGCACGCGAGACCTCGACCATGATGGCGCTGGTGGCCGCAGGCCTGGGTCTGTCCATCGTGCCCAGCGTCTATGAGCGCATCTGCCCGCCCGGCGTGGTGCTGCAACCGCTGGCCGATGCCGCGCGCCATTCGCGCATTGCGCTGGTCAGCATGCAGCAGGCGCCGTCACCCTGCGTGCAGATGTTCTGGCAGTTGCTGCGCTAGGGCGGCCTTCGCCGGCATCAGTCCGCGCGAATATCGGCGGCTCGGATGACGTCGCCGAGTTCCCGGGTTTCGGCCTGGATGAAGCTGCCGAACTGAGCCGGTGTTCCTGCCAGGGGCGTGGCACCCATATCGGCCAGCGTCTGGGTGACCGCAGGCGTGGTCAGCGCCTTGTTGAGTGCAGCGTTCAGCGTCTGGATCACGGCCTCGGGCGTTCCCTTGGGTGCTACCAGACCCCACCACACGGTAGCTTGCACATCCACGCCCAGGGAGCGCGCAGTCGGCACCTGAGGCAGCAGGCGCGAGCCATTCTTGTTGAGCACCGCCAGTGCGCGCAGGTTGCCGCTGTTCACATGGCCCGCGACTTCCAGCGGGTTGATCGCCATGAAGTCCAGACGCCCGCCCAGCAGATCCGTCACGGCGGTGGAGCCACCCTTGTAGGGAATATGGACGCCCTTGAACTGCCCGGCTTTTTCCAGCAAGGCACTCGCCATATGGCCCGAACTGCCCACGCCTGCCGTGCCATAGGACAGGGCGCCGGGCTTGGCCTTGCCCGCTGCAATCAGTTCGGCCAGGCTTTTGTACGGTGACTTGGCGTTGACCACGACCACCAGTGGCGCCTCGCCGATGCGCCCTACCGGAATCAGGTCGGTCGCGGGGTCGAAGCTGAGCTTGGAGTACAGCGCCTTGTTGGTGGTCAGCGTGTTCGAGGCCGTCAGCAGCGAATAGCCATTGGGCGCGGAGCGTGCCACTGTCGCCATGCCGATATTCGTGCCGCCTCCGGGCTTGTTTTCCACCACGATGGACTGACCCAGAAACTCCGCCATGGGCGTGGTGACCAGCCTGGTCACGATGTCCACGCCTCCGGCCGGCGAATACGGCACGACGACCGTCACGGCGCGCTCCGGAAAGCCTGCGGCAGCGGTCGCACCGCTGGCCAGCATCAGCCCTGCAGCCAGCACGGTAGCGCCTAGGCTCAGCACTTGTCGCCGGCTCAGCAAAGCGCAAGCAGGCGTCTTTGCGCCGGTGAAAAAAGAATCGGGACTCCCAGGAAGCTGATGCATGTCATATCTCCGTGTTCACTTCTTGTAGACACCCAATATCACCCGCTGAAGCGCCGTCTTCGATGAGGGAATCTGCGTACCCGCATCTGGCCATCCCAGCCATCGGCAGCGCTGCCTGCAAGGCCGCATGACAACCGTTAGGATGCTCGGGCGCTCTGTGTCGTGGCTTGCCAGGCCACGCTGCCACCACCATGCGGGGCCGCAGAGATTACCAAAACGCTCCGAAGGAATCCCATGACGCAACCCCAAGTCCTCGCCGATTTTTCCGTGACCCGCAAATGGCCCGCGCAGCACCCCGAGCGCATTCAGCTGTACTCGCTGCCCACCCCCAACGGCGTGAAGGTGTCGATTGCGCTGGAGGAAATGCAGCTGCCCTACGAGGCGCACCTGGTCAGCTTCCAGACCAATGACCAGCTCACACCAGAGTTTGTCGGCACCTTCCCCAACAACAAGATTCCCGCCATCATCGACCCGCAAGGCCCGGGTGGAAAGCCACTGGCGCTGTTCGAGTCGGCGGCCATCCTGATCTACCTGGCTGAGAAGAGCGGCAGCCCGCTGCTGCCCGCAGACCCCGCGGCGCGCTACGAGACGCTGCAGTGGCTGATGTTCCAGATGGGCGGCGTGGGACCCATGTTCGGCCAGGTCGGCTTCTTCCACAAGTTCGCGGGCAAGGACTTCGAGGACAAGCGCCCGCGCGACCGCTATATCAACGAGTCCAAACGCCTGCTGGGCGTGCTGGAGCAGCGCATGCAGGGCCGCGAGTGGATCATGGGCGCGCAGCTCACGATTGCCGACATCGCCATCTGGCCCTGGGTGCGCAATATGGTCGACGAGAACGGCTACAACGCCGCCGAGCTGGTGGGCTGGAACGGGTTTCCAGAGCTGCAGCGCGTGCTCAAGGCCTTCATGGCCCGCCCGGCGACGCAAAAAGGTCTGAACATTCCGCCGCGCGGCTGAGCGCCGACCAGGGCAGTATGGGCTTGCCGCTGTTGCAAAAGCGGCAAGTACTGTCCCAGCGGTGATGTCTTTCAAACCCGTGGGCTGGCCTTATCTTCGAGACTTAGGGCCCTGCAACTGGCAGTGGCCTCTCAAGAGGAGAACTCCATGACCACGAATCGCCAACCCATTCTGGAAAGCGCCCCCCTGGGGCCGCGCTGGCCCTGCCTGGATCCCTTTCTGTTCTGCGCTCACCACGATGACAGCTATCCGGCCAGCAACGGCAAGATGGGCGTGCAGGCCGTGGAGTTCGAGGGACGCGAGATGGGCAGCGACTTCAGCGCCCGCAACGGCTTTTCCATGTACCACGGCGAGCCGATTCCGGGCTTTCCGGGCCACCCGCATCGCGGCTTCGAGACCGTGACCCTGGTGCGCAAGGGCCGCATCGACCATGCGGACTCGCTGGGGGCAGCCGCGCGCTTCGGCGGAGGCGATGTGCAGTGGCTCACTGCCGGCAAGGGCATCCAGCATTCGGAGATGTTCCCGCTGCTGAACAGCGACAAGCCCAATCCGCTGGAATTGTTCCAGATCTGGCTGAACCTGCCTGCGAAGAACAAGATGGTGGAGCCCCACTTCACCATGTTCTGGAACGAGCAGATTCCGCGCCAGAGCTTCAGCGATGCGGCGGGCAGGAAAACCACCGTGACCGTGGTGGCTGGTGCCCTGGACGGTGCGGACAAAGCCTTGCCGCCTCCACCCGAATCCTGGGCCTCCCAGGCCGACAGCGATGTGGCCATCTGGACTCTGGAGCTGGAGCCCGGTGCCCGCTGGACCCTGCCCAGGGCAGCCGGTGACCAAACTCACCGCATGCTCTACTTCTTCGTAGGCAAGAGCATGACTGTGGGTGGCGAAGTCGTGAACGGACATCTGGCCATGCATGTCGATGCTCAGCGCGAGCTGGAGCTGGTCAACACCGGCGATGTCAGTGCAGAGCTGGTGCTGCTGCAGGGCAAGCCGATCGGCGAGAAGGTGGCGCAATACGGCCCCTTTGTGATGAACACGCAGGAGGAGATCATGCAGGCCATGCAGGACTACCGCCGCACCCAGTTCGGCGGCTGGCCCTGGAAGGACAATGACCCGGTGCATGGCAGCGAGAACCGCCGCTTTGCGCGCTACCCAGGGGCCGACGTCGACGAGCAGCCTCCCCGGGCCTGATACGGCTCAGGGCCTGAAGCTGGCAGCCTCCGGCGTGCAGCCCAGCTCCCTGAGCACCGGCCATGCCGGTATTGCTCGTGTTCGTGTTCGCGGGCATGGACTGCGTCCCTGCGGGCGGTGCCTACATCCAAGGGGGCGCAGCCTGCTTGAATGTGCGCGGCAATGCCTGGGGGCATCCGCTCAGCCGAACTCCCCTGCGAGGAAATCCAACACGGCGCGCACGCGCGGTGCCAGCGATCTGCCGCGCGGATACAGCAGGTAGAAGCGGTCGTCCTCGCTGCGCTCCTGGAACTGCTGCAGCAGCGGCACCAGGGTTCCGCGCTCCAGGTCGGCGGCGATATGGAAGTGGGCCAGCCGCACCACGCCATGGCCCAGCAATGCCAGGCTGCGCAGCAGCTCGCCCTGGTTGGCTCCGATGTGGCTGGGGATGTCTATGGTCTTGAGTCCGCCTTCCTCGTGGAAGGTCCAGCGGTTCCACTGCGTGCGTATGGTGAAGTTCAGGCAGCGGTGCTGCAGCAGGTCCTCGGGCTGCTCGGGATGGCCGAAGCGCTGGAGGTACTGCGGCGCTGCGGCTATCACCCAGGGCCTGAGCATCAACGGGCGACCGATCAGCGTCTGCTCCGTAGGCCGGCCGCTGTGGATGGCGACGTCTATGCCCTGGCGCACGAAGTCGCCGCGCTCCGTGCCAAGGACGAAGTCCAGGTGCAGGCGCGGGTGCCGGTCCAGTAGCAGGTGCAGGCGCGGCGCCACCAGGTACTTGGCCGTGGTCAGCGCCGTATGGATGCGTACCGTGCCCGAGATTTCGGCATCGGCCACGCGCACACAGGCCTCGGCCTGCTCCATGGCCTGCACCACGCGCTGGCTGGCGATGTGAAAGTGCTCGCCTTCCTGGGTCAGGCGTATGGCTCCGGCAATCCGCTCGAACAGCCGCACGCCAAGGCGTGCCTCCATGCGTGCGATGAGCTTGCTCACCGCCGAAGGCGATAGCTCGAGCCTTCTGCCGGCACCGGAAAAACTACCTTCCTCGATCACGCGCAGGAATACCGTCATCTCGCCGAACTGGTCCATCTAAGGTCTTCGCCCCCTGTGAAATTGATTCACATGCGCTGTGCGCGCGCATGCGTTGTCTCTTGAAAAACGACTGTACAGAATGGCTTCAGCCCCCGGGTCTGGGGGAATAACGGAGACAAGCGCAATGAATGACAGAAAGATCCTGCGCATAGGCGCGGGAGCCGCATGGTGGGGCGACCGCATCGAGCCCGCGGCCCTCAATGCCGAGCGTGGCCGGCTCGACTACCTGTGCTTCGAGACCATGGCCGAGGCCACGGTCTCGGCCGCGCAGGTCAGGGTCCGGCGCGACCCGTCCTTCCCGGGCTACGACACCTATCTCGACGACCGCATGCGAGCCGTGCTGCCTGCCTGTATGCGCCAGGGCACGCGCATCATCTCCAACCAGGGGTGGATCAACCCGCAGGGTGCGGCACGGCGCATCGTCGAGCTGCTGCGTGAGCTGGGCATCACCGGCGTCAAGGTGGCGGCCGTAGGCGGCAGCCTGATCACCGACCGCGTGCTGTCGCTGGCCCCCACCATCCTGGAGACCGGAGCCCCCACGCAGAGCATTGCCCACTCGCTGATATCGGCCGAAGCCTATCTCGGTGCCGCTCCCATCGTTGACGCTCTGGCGGAAGGTGCGCAGATCGTGGTCACGGGCCGCGTCGCCGACCCTTCGCTGTTCCTGGCTCCCATGGTGCATGAGTTCGGCTGGGACCTGCTGGACCACGAGCGCGTGGGTGCTGGCAGCGCGATAGGCCATCTGATGGAGTGCGGGGCCCAGGTTACCGGAGGGTATTTTGCGGACCCCGGTCTCAAGGACGTGCCCGAGCCCTGGAACCTGGCCTTTCCCATCGCCGAGGTCGATGCCGAAGGCGGCGTGACCCTGTCCAAGGTGGAAGGCACGGGCGGCATGATCAGCCTGCAGACAGTCAAGGAACAGATGCTCTACGAGGTGCACGACCCGGCGAACTACATCACGCCCGATGTGGTGGTCGACTTCACGCAGGCCCGCATCGAACAACTGGCGCCGGACCGCGTGCGCGTGACGGGTCTTACGGGCAAGCCGCGCACACCCACGCTCAAGGTTTCCATGGGGTGCACCGAGGGCTTCATCGGCGAGGACATGTTCTTCTATGCCGGGCCCGGCGCGCTGCGCCGCGCCCAACTTGCCAAGCGCATCCTGGAGGAGCGCCTGCGCATCGTGAAGCTCGATGCCGAGGAAGTACGCATCGACTTCCTGGGCCTGAATGCCGTGCATGGCGCTGCCACGCCGGCGAATGCGCCCGAGCCCTATGAAGTGGCCGTGCGCGTGGCGGCACGCACCCGGTCGCGCGAGGAAGCGGTCAAGGTGGGGCGCGAAGTGGACGGCATGGCGGTCTCGGGGATTGCCCACACCGGCAAGCGCGTGCCGCACCAGGAACGCACGCGTGAGGTGATAGGCGTGTGGTCCTCGCTGGTGCCGCGCGAGCAGGTGACAGCGCATATCGACTACTTCACGAGCTGAACAGGGGAGCAAAGCATGCAGGACATGAACCAGGACATCCGGGTGCCGCTGGAGCAGGTGGCGCATACGCGCTCGGGCGACAAGGGCAATACCTCCAACATCGCCGTGTTTGCCTACGAGCCCGAGCTCTATGCGCTGCTCAAGCAGCAGCTGAGCGCCGAACGCTTCAAGGCCTTTCATGGCCGGGCCATCACCGGCGAGGTGCTGCGCTACGAGGCCGATAACCTGCACGCGCTGAACTTCGTGGCGCACGGTGCACTGGGCGGCGGCGTCTCGCGCAGCCTGTCGGTGGACAACTACGGCAAGGCGTTGTCGGCGGCGATCCTGGGCTTCGAGCTGCTCGTCCCCGCTGCGCTGGCGCCGCTGCTGCGCCGCCGTGCACCGGGCTGAACTGGCACCGACATCCAGTACGGGCATCCGCCGCATATTCCATAAAACACCACCAGGAGACACCGCAATGACCTCGCATCTGTTTCGCGCCCTGGCTGCCGCCGCCGCGCTGGCCATGGCGGCCTGCACGGCCGTGGCCTTCGCGCAGGCCCCGGCCTATCCCGCCAAGCCCGTGCGCATCGTCGTGCCCTATCCGGCAGGAGGCACCACGGACATCATCGCGCGGCTGGCGGCGGCCCAGCTGTCCGAGCGGCTGCGCCAGCCTTTCGTCGTCGAGAACCGGGCCGGCGCCAGCGGTGCCATAGGCTCGGTTGCCGTGGCCCAGGCCGCAGCCGACGGCTACACCCTGGTGATGGGAACGGCCAGCTCGCACGGCATCAATTCGGCGCTGCAGAAAAACCTGCCCTATGACGCCGTCAAGGACTTCGCGCCCGTCACCGTGGTGGCGAGCACGCCGAACATCATCGTGGTCCATCCCAGCGTCCCCGCGCGCACCCTGGGCGAGTTGCTGGCGCTGGCCAAGGCCAGGCCCGGACAGATCAACTTCGGCTCGACCAGTCCAGGCGGCTCTCCGCACATGAGCGCCGAGCTGCTCAAGATGATGGCCGGCGTGGACATGACCCATGTGCCTTACAAGGGCGCATCGCCCATGCTCACCGATCTCATGGGCGGGCAGATACAGGCCGGCTTCGACAATCTGCCGTCCACCATCGCCTTTGTGCGCAGCGGCAAGCTGCGGGCGCTGGCCGTGACCACGGCACAGCGCTGGCCCGGGGCGGCAGACATTCCCACCGTCGCCGAAAGCGTGCCCGGCTACGAGGTCTCGGGCTGGTTCGGCCTGCTGGCTCCGGCGGGAACGCCCAAGGCGGTGCTCGACACGCTGCAGACCGCCGTTGCCCAGGCCGTGCGCGACCCCGAGGTGGCGCGGCAGCTGCGCAGCCTGGGCGCCGAGCCCGTGGCCAGCAGGCCCGAGGTCTTCGCGCAGCAGATCCGTGCCGACGTGGACAAATGGCGCGGCGTGGTTAAGGCCACGGGCGTGACACTGGAATAGCCCGAGTCGCCGACAATGGCAGCTTTGCGCGATGCCTGACTCGGGTTCAGGCACCGCCCCACTCGAAATCCATTGTCATGAACATCACCAAAGACACTGCCGTCACCATCAACTACAAGATTCACGAGCTGCTCGCGGGCGGCGTGGCCGTCAAACTGCTGGACAAGGGCGATGTGGCCTATCTGCACGGCGGCTATGACAATATCTTTGCCAAGGTCGAAGCCGCTCTGGACGGCAAGCAGAAAGGCGATGTCGTGACCGTGGACCTGGCTGTGGCGGACGCCTTCGGCGAGCGCGACGAAAGCCTCAAGCGCACCATTCCCAAGGGCGAGTTCCCTGCGGGCGTGAAGGTGGGCGGCCAGCTGCGCGGCACCAACGACCAGGGCCTGCCCCAGATCTACAACGTGGTGAAGATCAAGGGCCCCGTGGTCCTGTTGGATGGCAACCACCCTCTGGCCGGTTTTGCGCTGCGCTTCAGCGCGGTGGTCAACGAGGTGCGTGCGGCCTCCGAAGAAGAAATTGCCCACAAGCATGTGCACGGCGGCCACGGCCATCACCACTAAAAACATAGCTGTCAGCGCATGCTCATAAAGGATTTCAGTATTATTTGAAGCTGAAGTCCTTTGCCTGAAAGCGCAAACAGCTATCAAAACAAAAGGCCCCCGAACTTCTGTTCCGGGGGCCTTTTGTCTGCTTGGGACCGATCGCTCAGGCGGTCAGGCGATCCAGCGCTTCGCGGTACTTGGCCGCCGTCCTGTCGATCACTTCCTTGGGCAGGCGGGGCGCGGGAGCCTTCTTGTCCCAGGCCTTGCCGTTGACCTGCGCCTGCTCCAGCCAGTCGCGCACGAACTGCTTGTCGTAGCTGGGAGGGTTCTCGCCCTTGGCCAGCGCATCCTCGTAGCCTTCCACAGGCCAGTAGCGCGAGCTGTCGGGGGTCAGCACCTCGTCCATCAGAACCAGGGTGCCGTCTTCGGTCAGGCCGAACTCGAACTTGGTGTCGGCAATGATCATGCCCTTGGTCAGCGCGATCTCGGCCGCTTCCTTGTAGATGCGGATGGCGGTATCGCGGATCTGGGCCGCGAGCTGCTCGCCCACCATTTCCACGGTGCGCTCGTAGGTGATGTTCTCGTCGTGGTCACCCATTTCGGCCTTGGCCGCGGGGGTGTAGATGGGCTCGGGCAGTTTGGCCGCGTTGGTCAGGCCGGCGGGCAGCTTCACGCCGCAGACCGATTGCGATTCCTGGTATTCCTTCCAGCCGCTGCCGGCCAGATAGCCGCGCACCACGGCTTCGATCAGCACGGGCTTGAGGCGCTTGACCAGCATGGAGCGGCCTTCGACCTGCTTGACTTCCTCGGGCTTGACCACGGACTCGGGCGCTTCGCCGGTCAGGTGGTTGGGGCAGATATGGCCCAGCTTGTCGAACCAGAACAGCGCCATCTGCGTCAGCAGCACGCCCTTGCCGGGGATGGGCTCGCCCATGATCACGTCAAAGGCGGACAGGCGGTCGGAGGCCACCATCAGGATGCGGTCGTCGCCCACGGCGTAGTTGTCGCGGACCTTGCCACGTGCGAGCAGGGGCTGCGAGGCAATGTTGGAGGTATGCAGGGCGGAGGGCTGGGTGGTCATGGTCGAGATAGGGCTGTCAGGCAATTCAGGCGTGCAGTCGGTCAGCAGGCGCCTGAAAGCCCAAGGGGCTGCCAGCGTCGCAGGCCCGAGAGGCGGCTGCGTAAAAACGCGATTTTAATGGCGCAGGCAGGGGTTTGGACGGTCACGGTCTTTGCCAGTGCGCGCCTGCTGCGATCGAGGCCCTGGGGCATGCCGGCGTATCCCTTGCATGCGGGCCAAAGCCACTCATTGTGGCGTCAAAACCGCCTGTCATCAAACCGACAAACAAGGCCCCTGGCGAGCCTGCGCTATCACGGTCATTTCGTTGCCTTTGGCGTGGGGCGGGCGCATAGTGGGTTCACAGCAAAGACGAATGCGCATTCCGAACTGCCAGGCTGCGGCACAGCCATCAGGCGCTGTGAAACCGCAGTGATTTCACCGAGAGCTAAGGAGTGTTTTGTTATGAATTTGACGATTAGCGGGCATCACCTGGAGGTCACTCCCTCGCTGCGCAGCTATGTCATGGCCAAGCTGGAACGCATTCTCAGGCACTTCGATCAGGTTGTGGACGTGAAGGTACTGCTCACAGTCCACAAGCAAAAGGAAAAAGACAAACGACAGCGCGCCGGTTGCACGGTGCGCGTGAAAGGGCAAGACTTGTTCGTGGAGACGCAGCATTTCGACCTCTATGCCGCCGTGGACGCCCTGGCCGATAAACTCGACCGTGTGGTGATGCGCTACAAGACTCGTCAACAAGGCCCGCGTGCCACAGCCAAGCGACTGGACTCCGGGGGCTTGCAGCTGGCGCAGGTGTCAGCTTGATGAAAGCGAGGCGCAAACCTAGCTTTTGCGCCGGTTTGTTGCAGGGCTGTCGCCTTGTTACAACGCTAAAAGCGCCGCCCTACGGGGCGGTTTTTGATGGTGATCAGGGTTTCCCCACGGTTTTCAGCGCTGCGGTGCATAATTGTTGATCACACCATGAATCGCCTAGCTTCTATCCTTCCCGCCGCTCAAGTGCTTGTGAGCGTTGATGTCACCAGCAAGAAACGCGCTTTCGAGGAAGCGGGTTTGCTCTTTGAGAGCTTGCATGGTCTGTCTCGTGCCCTGATCACCGATAGCCTGTTCGCACGCGAACGCCTGGGCTCTACCGGTCTGGGGCATGGAGTTGCCATTCCCCATGGCCGCATCAAGGGCCTGACGGCTCCCATGGCGGCAGTGTTCCAGCTGGCCAACCCCATCGGCTTCGATGCGCCCGATGAGCAGCCGGTCGGCCTGCTGATCTTTTTGCTGGTGCCCGAGGCGGCGACGCAAAAGCACCTGGAAATCCTCTCCGAGATCGCCGAGCTGCTCAGCGACAGCCAGTTGCGCGAGCGCCTGAAGTCGTCCACCGATGCGCAGCAGCTGCACGGCATGATCGACAGCTGGCAGTCCTCCATCACCTCCCAGGCCTGAGTCCTGGCCCTTCTTTTTGACTGACAGGGCCTTGCCATGAGACCCAGCGCCATCAGTGCCGACGTACTGTTCGAGGCATTTCGCAACTCCAGCCTGCGCTGGCAGTGGATAGCGGGGCTGGGCGCCTCCGAGCGCCGCTTTGACGAGATGGCCGTGCGCTCGGCCCGCTCGGGTGCCGATCTGGTGGGCTATCTCAACTACATCCACCCCTACCGTCTGCAGGTGCTGGGCGAGCGTGAAATCGCCTATCTGACCAATGCCACCTCGCAAGACTGCTTGCGCCGCATTGCCCGCATCGTCACGCTGGAGCCGCCGGTGCTGGTGCTGGCCGACGGCCAGGACGCTCCCGACGAGCTGATCTCCATGTGCGAGCGCGCGCATATCCCGCTGTTTTCCACCAAGGAGCAGTCGGCCTTTGTCATCGACGTGCTGCGTGCCTATCTGTCCAAGCATTTCGCCGATCGCATCACCATGCACGGCGTGTTCATGGATATTTTGGGCATGGGCGTGCTGATCACGGGCGAATCGGGCCTGGGCAAGAGCGAGCTGGGGCTGGAGCTGGTCACGCGCGGCAACGGTCTGGTGGCCGACGATGCGGTGGACCTGTATCGCATCAACCAGACCACGGTCGAAGGCAAATGCCCCGAGCTGCTGCAGAACCTGCTTGAAGTGCGCGGCATCGGCCTGCTCGATATTCGTGCCATCTTTGGCGAGACGGCAGTGCGTCGCAAGATGCGGCTCAAGCTCATCGTGCACCTGGTGCGCAAGGAAACCATGGAGCGCGAATACGAGCGCCTGCCCGCCGAGCCGCTGACCCAGGACGTGCTGGGCGTGCCCGTGCGCAAGGTGGTGATTCAGGTGGTGGCGGGCCGAAACATCGCCGTGCTGGTGGAAGCCGCAGTGCGCAATGCCATTTTGCAGCTGCGCGGCATCGACACTTACCAGGAATTCGTGATGCGCCACCGCCGCGCCATGGAAAGCGGCGAGTCGTTCTAGACCAGCTGCAGCCTGCCTGGCTGGGACGTCGGAAAGATCTGCTGCAGCTGCGCTGTGTTCAAGCCGTACATGCGCGCGAACAGGCCGCCGAGCAGGGAACGGTATTCGTTGAGCACGGGGTAGTCGCGGTTCTGGAACAGCGCTTTTTCGGTGACTTCGATCTGCTCGCCCAGCACCTTGCCGCCGGCCTGGGCCGAGAGGCCGCCGCCGAGAAACCAGTAAGCCGTGCCATGGCCGTGGTCCGTGCCCTTGTTGCCGTTTTCGCGGAAGGTGCGCCCGAACTCGCTGATCACTGCCACCACGGTATGGCGCCAGGTTTCGGCTCCCATGGATTCGGCGAACGTCGCCAGGCCCTGGCTCAGGTCGCCGAGCCGGTTGGCCAGATTGCCGCTGGCGGCGCCCTGGTTGACATGGGTGTCCCAGCCTCCGATATCGACAAAGCCCAGGTCGAATTGCTCGCGCATCAGATGCGCCATGCGCTGTGCGACCAGGCTGAAGCCCTTGGCACTGATGGCATTGCGCCCGGCCTGGTCCATTTCCTCCTGCATGCTGCGCTGCACGGCACGCTGTACCGCAAAGCCTTCGCGCACCGGAGCTTCCAGTGCCGAGCCCTGGTACATGGAGGCAATGGTCTGGCTGCGCTGCTCGTCCAGCGCAGACTTGCGCACGGAGGCCAGCGCCATGTTCGCCACCTGGGCGCTGCCGCGCAGGCATAGCGGCAGCTGGGCGGTGAAGGCCATGGGGCTGAGGCTGAGCCGGCTCTGGCTGTCGGCCTGCAGTACCCGGGTCAGCCGGTTCAGAAAGCCGCTCTGATAGCTTTTCCCGCCTTCCTGGGGCTGGCCCAGCTCGATCGAGTCCTGGGTTTCGAAATGGCTGCGCGAGAGGTCGTTGCTGCCCGCGAACGGCACAAAACAGGCCTGGCCCTGTTCGTATAGCGGCAGCAGACTGCTTTGCAACGCGGGATGCAGTCCCCATTGAGGGTTCAGGGCCAGAGCCCCGTCGGCCGATCCCGGGCGGGCAATGGCGATGCTGGGCCTGGCCTGATAGTAGAAGTCGCTATGGGTTGGCACCAGCAGGCTGTTGCTGTCGTAGGCGCCGCGCAGGAAGACCAGCAGAAAACGGGGCGAGCCGCTTTGCAAGGGAGCGGCCAGACCTTGGCCCAGCTGGCAGAACAGCGGCAGGGCAGCGCCGAGGCTGAGAAATTGACGTCTTTGCATGGCTGCCCTCCTTAGCGGTACATCATTTCGGGGGCGGAGAGGAAAAAGCTGTTCCAGTCCGCCGGATTCCTGGCCTGGGCCAGTGCGGCGCGTGTGGCGGCACCCAATGCCGGCACGCGAGCCTGGACGCTGCTGCGCTTGTCCAGGTCGGGATAGGGCGGCTTCTCCAGCGGCTGCTGCGGGCTGCTGCGGAACAGCAGCGCGCCGCGGCTGCCAATCTGCCTTGCCACCTCGAAGCGGGCATTCATCTGGCCGGAGCTGGACCAGTCCGACTGCGTCACGGGGTAGCCGTCGGGTGTTTCGTGGCCGTATAGCGGCTGGCCCAGCTGGTTGAGCCAGTTCTGTACCGGCCCCACATCGCTGGCCACGCGCTGGTCGTATGCCAGGCGTGTGGCGCCCAGCACATAGTGGACCGGGTCCTTGAAGCCCTGGCCGAACTGCTGAGCCTGCGGGTCGCTCAGCAGGGCCGCCAGCGTGGCGGCAATATCGCCATGGCTGCGCTCGAAGGCCTGGGCCGTGCGCTCGACCACGGGCTGGGGCGGCTTGTCGCCAAGAAAATAGACGCAGAGCTTGCGTGCTATGAAGCGCGCAGTGACGGGCGAAGCCACTATGCGGTCTACTGCCTCGTTGACCTGGGCCAGTCCGCTTTTTTCCAGCGGCCTGCCGAGCAAGACCTGGGGCGTGTAGTCGTGGCGATTGGGGTTGAATTCGAAGAAGCCATGGCGAACGTAGTCGCCCTGGCGTTCGGGGCGCATCCTGGGCGGCGGGGCATCGACTTCCCGGGTGGAGAAGCCCACACCGGTCAGCACATGGGCCATGGCCTGCACATCGGCCTGGGTGTAGCCGCTGCCCACGCCCATGGTGTGCAGCTCCAGCAGTTCGCGCGCGTAGTTTTCATTGATGCGCCCGGCGGCATTGCTGGCATTGTCCAGATACAGCAGCATGGCCGGATGGCGCATGCTGGCCGTCAGCAGCTCGCGGAATTTGCCCAGCGCATGGGGGCGAATGGCCTGCTCCTCGTAGTCGCCCACCCACATGCGCACATCGCCCTTGCGGGTGCTGACGTTGAAGTGATTCATCCAGAACCAGGTCATTTGCTCCTGCAACTGGTGGGGCGAATAAAGCGCGCGCCAGATATGGCGTTTCTGGGCTTCGCCGCCCAGCTGATTGAGCTGGCGTTGCAGCTCGCTGCGCAGTTTGGCGGCCTCCTCGGGATCCTGGCTGTTGCGAATGGCCAGGCGCTGGTCGGCAATTTCGCGCTGGATCTGCGCCATGGGCTTCTGGCTGATGCCCAGAGCGTCGATGTGCTGCTGCACCTCGGGCGGCATGGGCGCGGAGGAGGGGCAGAGCTGAGCGGCCAGCCAGCGCTTGAGGCCTTGCTGCTGCAGCCGGGCCGCATCATGGTCGGTGGCGCCCCAGGTGACCCGGTCCAGCCATTGCTGGCTTTGCCGCGCGCTGGGCTTGTCGGGCAGGGCGCTGCTGTTCAGCGCCTGCAGAACCTCGGGGCTGGGGCGGCCCGATGAGGGGGCCAGCGGTGCGCAGGCGGTCAATGCGAGGACTGCCAGACAGAGCAGGCCCTGGACAGGTGAAAACGGTAGCAGCCGCATGAACCGGGTCTCCTCAAGCGCGGGAATGACTGCAGCATACGCAGTCCGGCTCGCGTTTGGTTTGAGGCTTGATGGAGCTATGTAAAGAAGTCCTCACCAAATGTAAAAAGGGCAAGACATCTGCATGTCCTGCCCCCTGGGTTCGCCGTCGCGTTTTGCGTTCTTACTTGGCGGCGCGTGTGGCGCATTCGGCGCACTGGCCGTAGAGCGCCATGGAGTGATCCTGGATCACCCAGCCCTTTTCCTTGGCGATCAGGTTCTGGCGCTTCTCGATCTCGGCGTCATAGAACTCCTCGACCTTGCCGCAGCTGGTGCAGACGAAGTGGTCGTGGTGCTGACCTTCGTTGAGCTCGTAGACGGCCTTGCCGCTTTCGAAGTTGCTGCGGATCAGGATGCCGGCCTGCTCGAACTGGGTCAGCACGCGGTAAACCGTGGCCAGGCCGATGTCCGAGCGCTCGTCCAGCAGCACGCGGAAAACATCTTCCGCCGTCATGTGACGCTGGGCGCCCTTCTGGAAGATTTCCAGGATCTTCAGACGCGGCAAAGTGGCTTTGAGGCCCGTGCTTTTGAGTTCATCAATATTTTTCATGTCGGCTCTCTTGGTGGACTACGGGCACATGGAAGGCTGGACTCACTTGTTTAAGGAGAAGCTTTACACGCAGATAAAGGGAATCTCCAAGTGTCTCCGGGGCCTGCCGCTACAATGAACCCGATCATATCCCTATGCCATTACCCATGCATGTTCAAGCCCGTAGCCGCGCAGGTCTGGCCCTGACGTTGGCAATCGCAGCGGCACTGGCCGGCTGCAACAGTATCGATGGCGCCGCGCACCGTGTCGCCAATGCCGTCACTCCTTACAAGGTCGATGTCGTGCAGGGCAACTTCGTGTCCAAGGAACAGGTCGAGGCCTTGCAGCCCGGCATGAGCCGCCAGCAGATTCGCGACATTCTGGGCACACCTCTCGTGACCAGCGTGTTCCACGGCGATCGCTGGGAATACGTGTTCACCATCAATCGCCCCGGTGTGGAGTCGCAGATCCGCAAGCTCACCGTCTTCTTCAATGGCGACGCCTTTGTGCGCGCCGAAGGTGACGAGATGCCTTCCGAGGCCGACTTCGTGGCCAGCCTCAAAGGCATGAAGGGCACGCCCAAGGTTCCGCAGCTGGAAGCCAGCGAAGCCCAGCTGGCCAAATATCCCGCACGCAATAACACCGAAGCCGAGCAGGCTGCGGCCAATCTGCCGCCCGCCGCCACCAGCTATCCATCGCTGGAATCGCGTTAAGCATCAGAACAGGCTGTTCCCCGCTTGCAGAAAGCGGTGGATGCTCTCTTTTTATGACGGCGTGGATGTGATCCTGCCGTCTTTCATTTGATCGAGTGATAGCGCCATGACCGCATCCACCACCCATTCCTCCACCCCTCAGCGCGTTGCTGTGGCGGGTGCCTCCGGCCGCATGGGCCATATGCTGATCGAAGCGATTCTGAACAGCAGCGACTGCGTGCTGGCTGCGGCACTGGACCGCGCCGACAGCCCTGCCATCGGCACCGATCCTTCTGCATTCCTGGGTAAGCCCAGCGGGCTGAAGATCGAAAGCGATGTGCGCGCAGCCCTGTCGAAGGCCGACTGCCTGATCGACTTCACGCGCCCCGAAGGCACGATGGAGCACCTGGCCGTTGCGGCCGATCTGGGCGTTGGCGTGGTCATCGGCACCACAGGCTTCTCGGATGAGCAAAAGGCGCAGATCACCGAGTTTGCCCAAAAGACTTCCATCGTTTTCGCCCCCAATATGAGCGTGGGCGTGAACGTGACCTTCAAGCTGCTGGAGATGGCGGCCAAGGCCTTGCAGCAAGGCGGCTACGACATCGAGATCGTCGAAGCTCACCATAAGCACAAGGTCGACGCACCTTCTGGAACGGCCCTGAAGATGGGCGAAGTGATTGCCGAAGCCCAGGGCACCAAGCTGGCCGACCGCGCCGTGTATGAGCGCTTCGGCCACACCGGCGAGCGCAAGGCCGACACCATTGGCTTTGCCACCGTGCGCGGCGGCGATATCGTGGGCGATCACACCGTGCTGTTTGCCGGTACCGGCGAGCGCATCGAGATCGCGCACAAGTCCAGCAGCCGTGCCGGCTATGCCAACGGCAGCCTGCGCGCCGTGGCCTATCTGGCCGACAAAAAGACTGGCCAGTACGATATGTACGATGTGCTGAATCTGCGCTGACCGCGCAATTTGCAAAGGGGCCGTGACGGCCCCTTGCTATTTCTGGGAGCGAGGTGAGTGATGTCTGCAGGAATGTGGCAATGGCTGGCAGAGGGCGATGCGGTCACATGGGCGACGGCGGCCTTGATGCTGCTGATGTCCGTGCTCAGCTGGGTGGTCATCCTCTACAAGCTCTGGTTTATGGCCGTAGCGCGCCGACGCGTGCCGCAGGCCGTGGCTGCGTTCTGGCAGATGCCCGATCTGGTCCAGGCTATGGCGCAGGTCAAGGCGCTGGATAGACAGGGGCTGGTGCAGGCCATGGCCGATGCCGTGGCGCAGGGCGGAGCGGCAGCGCAAGGCTCTCTGGCACAAAGCGCGGCGCAGGGGCAGCGGCTGTTGCGCAGCCTGCGTGAGGCTCTGGGTCAGGCATCGACCCAGTTGCAATGGGGTCAGACCTTGCTCGCCACCATTGGTGCAACGGCACCGTTTGTGGGCCTGTTGGGTACGGTCTGGGGCATTCACCATGCATTGGGAACGCTGGCGGGCAGCGGTCAGGTCGATATCGCTCAGCTTGCCGGGCCTGTGGGTGAAGCCCTGGTCATGACGGCCGCCGGTCTGGCTGTCGCTTTGCCTGCTGTGCTGGCCTATAACCTGCTCGGGCGTTCGGCCAGCCAGCTGGAGGCTGTGCTGGAGGGGTTTGCCCATGATCTGCATGCCCAGTTCGGAGTGGATGCTTCATAAAGGATGGCGTCATGGCATTCGGTCGCATGAGCCGCCGTCAGGGGGCGGAAACTCCGATCAACACCATCAATGTCACGCCGCTGGTGGATGTGATGCTGGTGCTGGTGGTGATCTTCATTCTGGCTGCTCCCATGCTGGCTGCCACCTTGCGCGTGCAACTGCCCAAGGCGCAAACAGCAGTGCAGCAGACTGCCGTGAGCAAGAGCGATGCCTTGATGGTGGAGGTCAGCCTCACCGGCGAAATCTGGATTCAGGGGGGCGTGGCGGACGATGCGGCAGTGCAGCAGCAACTGGAAGAGCTGGGGCGGCGCAATCCTCAGGCCGAGGTGCAGTTGCGTGCCGACACCAGCGTTCCCTATGGTCGCGTGGTGCAGGTCATGGGCTGGGCCCACGCAGCAGGCCTGACGCGCATCGGCTTTGTCGCGGAGCCTGAATCGAAGGCTGGCATTAACTGACGGCCCGAGGCGTAAAAACGCTTACTTTTTGCAAATTACCGGTCGGCACTTTTTGCTTTGGCTCAAGGGCAAAGCTCATAGAACCTACCCTTGTTGCTATCTCTTTCAAATCCGGGAGAAGCTGCCTCCACAATGGTCAAAGCCCCTGTCCTTTGCTGGCGTAACAAGCCCCGATGGGCAGAACAAGGTTCTGGCGTTACGATGTTTTCGCCTGCCTTTATGGCACCCCTACAGATTTCGCCGCAGCGGTTGCGGCATTTGGTGACTAGGAGGATTTGCATGCAAGTACAGGTTCATGCCGACGATTCCATCCAGGGTGGAGAGTCTCTGGCTCAATGGGCGCAGGAGGAGATCAATGCCAAGCTGGCCCGCCTGAAGGAGTATGTGGTGCGTGTGGAGGTCTTCCTCACGGGCGTTGATGCCCTCAAGACCACGGGCGGCCCAGGCAAACGCTGTGTGCTCGAAACCCGGGCCACAGGTCGCCCCCCCATCGCAGTGAATGCGGAAGCCGAAAAGGTCAAGGAGGCCTTCAGCGCAGCGATTGAAAAGCTCAAACGCGCGGTGGAGACCGATCTTGGCAAGCTCAAGGACAAAAATCTGCGTGAAAGCGTGCGCGGCGTGGATGACCCCAGTGACGAGAATGCCGCAGTGGCTTGAATATGAAGCGTTTTTGGCTTCCTGCCCTTTGAATATAGGCATACTAAGCTATTAAAAGCATATCAACCAAAAAGGGCATGTTCATGGCGAACATGCCCTTTTGCATTGTCGATAAAGAGTGCGCTTATGCAGCGGTCAATGCGCCGGCCTGGGTCAGCTTGTCGGCGACCAGCAGCTTGTTCATTTCGGTCCGGCTCATGATGCCCAGTTCTTCCGCCACCACGGCAATCTGCTTGCCGTTGGCAATGGCGGTCTTGGCAATTTTGGCGGCCTTTTCGTAGCCGATCAGAGGGTTCAGCGCCGTCACCAGCGTCACCGACTCGGCAATGCGGGAATCCAGCAGCGCTTCATTGGCCACAATGCCTTCCACGCAGTTGACTTGCAGCGTCTTGCAGGCGTTGCTCAGGTGGCTGAGGCTTTTATGCAGAGCCCAGGCCATCAGCGGCTCGAAGGCGTTGAGCTGCAACTGGCCGGCTTCCACGGCCATGGTGATGGCGGCATCGTTACCTATCACTTCAAAGCAGACCTGGTTCATTACCTCGGGAATCACGGGATTCACCTTGCCGGGCATGATGGATGAGCCGGCCTGGCGCGCCGGCAGCTTGATGTCTGCCACTCCTGCTTGAGGGCCCGAGGAGAGCAGGCGCAGGTCATTGCTGATCTTGGAGAGCTTGACTGCAACACGCTTCAAGATGCCGGAAATGTCGGCAAAGGCGCCGGTATCTCCCGTGGCGGCGATCAGATCGCCGGCTTTGACGACGGGGACGCCCGAAATTTCAGCCAAGGCCTTGGTCACGGCGCCGGCGTAGCCTACGGGAGCGTTGATGCCGGTGCCGATGGCCGTGCCACCCATGTTCACCTCGGTCATCAGATAGGCGGATTCGCGCAGACGCTTTTCATCGTCGGCGATCATGGCAGCAAAAGCGGAAAACTCCTGGCCCAAAGTCATGGGCACGGCATCTTGTAATTGTGTGCGGCCGATTTTCAGGATATGGGCGAATTCGCCGGCCTTGGCTTCGAAAGCAGAGCGCAACTCGGCCAGGGCGATCAGCAGCTTCTGGATGCCAGCGTAGGTGGCAAGCTTGACGGCTGTGGGGTAGGAGTCGTTGGTGGACTGCGAAGCATTGACATGATCATTGGGGTGGATCACGTCGTAAGTGCCTTTGGGCAATCCCAGGTGCTCGAGTGCACGGTTGGCGATCACCTCATTGGCGTTCATATTCGTGGAGGTGCCGGCGCCGCCCTGGATCACATCGACTACAAACTGCTCGTGCAGCTGGCCGGAAATCAGATCATCGCAGGCTTGGGAGATGGCGGTGGCTTGTTTGAGATTGATGGCGCCAAACTGCAGATTGGCCTGGGCCGCCGCCTTTTTGACAAAGGCAAACGCGCGGATCAGCTCGGGCATGTGCGCGACCGAGTGACCGGTGATGGGGAAGTTCTCCACTGCGCGTGCGGAATGAACACCCCAATACGCGTCGGGAGGGATGGTTTTGATGCCAATGAAGTCATGTTCTTGACGCATTGATCGGCTTTCTTTGCAAAGTTGAGTTGGGCAGGACGTGGCAACGCCCCGGACGAAAAGCGGCGGTCGCATTTTCGTGGCCAGGGCGTTGGCTCGATTATGAAAGCTTGGCGTGCATGAGTCCAAACGTTTCATGCATAACGTCTGGCTTGCCTTCCCTTGAAGAGAGTGCGTTGCCTCTAAAAGCTTTCAAAATTCATCAAAAACTTGCAAAGATGCTTTTATTTTTCTTTTTGAGAAATTCAATTCGCACCAAATTGGTGCGAATTGAATAAGCGCCGGCAGGATTATCTGGAGGCGCGCAGGCTGACGCCAGCCAGTGAGGGAGAGTGCAACGACTTCAGAGGCGAAGCCACGGGCTTGCCAAAACGGCGTGGCTGGCCGTTGACGAGCTCCGCATCGGTGGCCGCCTCTGCCTCCCATTGCTGCTGGGCCTGTTGCATTTCTTCGGTGGTGCGGGCCACAAAGTTCCACCACAGCAAGATGGCTTCATCCATGGGCTCGCCCCCGATGATGATGAGGCGGCTGCCGGGCGTGCATTCCAGCTGCACTTCCTGCGTGCCCACGGGCAGGTAGATCAGCTCCTGCGAGGGCAACACCTGGCCTTCAACCTTCACCTCGCCTGACAGGCTCATCACCGCATGCTCGAAGTCGGCGCGCAGCGGCATGGTGGCGCACGCTTGGCCAGCCGTGCCGCAGGCCAGAAGGTCCACGCCCATCAGCGGGGAGTGGACTTCTGCGGGGGCCGCCAGACCGAGGGCTTCACCGGCCAGCACGGTCACGGCAAAGTCGCCGATCTCGGTCCTGGGCAGGTCGGGGTAATGCTGGAAGCGGGGCGCGATATGGCGATGGCTGTCGGGCAAGGCAATCCACAACTGGGCTGCATGCACGCCCAGTGTCTGGGCTTCTTCGGAGTGGGCAATGCCGTGGCCGGCCGTCATCAGATTGACCTGGCCGGGGCGGATGATCTGCTCGCTGCCCAGGCTGTCGCGGTGCAGTACCTCTCCCTCGATCATCCAGGTGAAAGTCTGCAGGCCGATGTGAGGATGGGGCCCGACCTGCATGCCGGGAGGAGGGGGGACGGCCGGGCCGGCGTGGTCGAGGAAGCACCAGGCCCCTACTTTGCGCAGCGCGGCCTGAGGAATGGCTCGGTGGATGGGGATGCCGCCGACATCGGCTATACGGGTGGGCAGACGTTGTAAGTTCTTTGATTCACTCATGACAAATCCTGACGGCGAGGGGATTCGAGTGTCAGGGATATGCGGTATTTGCGCAATCAGACGGCAGAATGCAGCAACGCCTTGCACGCAGTTACATCACTGTGAGGATTCAGCCAATAGGCTGACACGGGCTCCGCCAGGAGTCGGCTAAGTTAAGGCGTAGGCCGCTAGCAGTGGCTTTCACGTTGTGCAATTCGTGCGCAGCGACCTAACAACTGCAGGAGGAATAAACATGAACGAACACAGCACTCAAGGCAACCAGATCTCGGCAGTCGAGATCCAGCTGTATCCCGAGCACTTTGCCGCTCGCGTCACAGGCAAGGTGGAGCATCGTGTCGGAGATGGTCCGTCCGAGCAGATTCCCATGGGCATAGAGATGAAGGTCGATACCGCCATCGCCAGCTACGTGCTGTCCTGGGTCGATCCAGAGGACCAGCAGCCCGAAACCGCATCTCTGGCCAAACGCGAGTTCGAACACTATGTGGAAGTGGGTGCGCTGGAAGTGACGGTGTAATCAAGTTACACACAACAGCGACCAAAGCCCTGCCGGTGACTGCAGGGCTTTTTTTATCGCCAGGCAGTTCCCAAGATGAAGGCGGCCCTCCCTAAGGAGGCGAGTACCACGCGGTGGGGGCGTGAGGTGTCTTTTTTCATGCCTGCGCGGCTTCGGTCAAGGCGGTGGGGATGGAAACCTTGCCTTCCAGCAGCTTGTGGACGGGGCAGGCATTGGCAATCTGCAGCAGGCGCTGGCGCTGCTCGTCGTCCAGCTCGCCATGCAAGGTGATGCTGCGCGTGATCTGGTTGGCGTCCACGGGCTTGCCTTCGGGGTTCAGCTGCAGATCCACATCGACATGGCTTAGCGGCCACTGCTTGCGACCCGCGTACATATGCAGGGTGATGGCCGTGCAGGCTCCCAGGGCCGAGAGCATGAGCTGCATGGGGTTGGGCGCGGTGTCGGCGCCGCCATCATTCACGGGTTCATCGGCATGCCAGACATGGCCTTGGGCATCGGTCAGAGTGATGCGGTACGGGGTGGGGCTGCTTTGTGCGTGTGCGCTGTGAATCATTCGCTGCTTCTCCATAAAACCTGGGCCACTTTAAGCGCTCCCTGCAATCCTTGCAGTCATATCCGTTATCGATTCAAGCGGTTTGACCAGCCAGCACGGCTGCAAAAGCGTTTGCGGGGTTTCTGGCAAGCGAAAAAAGCAATATGCCGGCTGTTTATCGGTATTTGGATTCAGGGCGAATTTCTACCGCAGAATTCCGCAATGACCCGATTTCAAAGAAAAATCGGGCAATACCAGAGCGGATTAGGTCACTGCAAGCGGGCTTGCAGATGATTCATCAAACCGAGAGTGGGAGAGCAGACATTGAATTCGATACGTGGTGTTCACCAAAAAGGTGATTCTTCCGAGTGGAAAATCCCTCCGTTCTGGCAAAAGCTCAATAGCTTTTTTCTGTTTCCTCTGCAGACCGAACCTTTGCTCTATGCATTGCTGTTGTCGGCATGCAGTTATGGCTTGATGTTCGGGTGGATTGGAGTCTTGTTTGTGGGCCTGGGCTTGATGCTGGCAGTCAGCCGTTATGCATTCAAAGTTTCGGCACTCGCCTCGCATGGAATTACTCATAGCTCCGATTTCCGGTCCAGTCAGGTCGATGAGGACTGGAAATGGCTGCCCTGGAAATTCTTCGGGGTACTCGTCGTTTTCGGAATATTTGTGGGCTTTATGGCGACCCGCAGCCTGACCTTGGGCGTGATTGCCAATCTGTTGGTGGCCTTCCTGATTCCTGCCACCTGGATGGTGCTGATCAATACCAATAGCCTGAGCTCGGCCGTTAATCCCTTCGAGCTGCTGGCCACGATTATCGGTATCGGCAAGTCCTATCTGCTGCTGTGCTTTTTCCTGTTTCTGCTGCAGCAGGGCTCGCCCATGGTTCTGGCGATGCTGCTCAAGGTTGCGGCGCCCGGATTGGTGCTGCCCCTGGTGAGCTTTGTGATGATTTATTTCAGCTGGGTGATGGCGGCCATGATCGGCTATGTCATGTACCAGCATCATGCCGCTCTGGATATCGATCCCGTGCAGGCACCCGAGGGGCCTGCGACCGTGCAGATCGACCCTGCGGCCCTGGAAGCCAGGCGTCGCGATGCGCTGGTGGCCAGGCTGGTGCAGGACAACAAGATGGACGAGGCTGTGAACCAGGCGCGCGAATGGCAGCGGGAGGACTATGAGAGCCTGCCCGATTGCCGCCGTTACTTCCGGGTGCTCAAGCTGACCGAACGCGCGGATGCCCTGGCGGAGCTGGGCCAGCGTTTCATTCCCATGTTGCTCGCCCAGCAGCGCGCCAGCGAGGCCCTGGAAGCCTGGGTGAGCTGCGTCAAGCGCAAGCCGGACTTCAAGCCCGACTCGGCGCAGCTCAGTTACGAGTTGGCACAGCAGGCCTGGAAGGCCGGCAAGCCCAGATATGTGTTGATCCTGGCCAAGGATTTTGAGAAGCGCTTTGCCGGCAGCACTCTGATCCCGCCCATGCTGGAGCTGGTGGTGCGCGCCTACAAGCAGGGCGTGGAGCAGCCCATGCAGGGGGTGGCCGTTTACATGCGCATGAAGCAGCACTTTCCCGAGCACACGAGCACCCAGGAAGCGCAGTGGGTGCTGCGTGATGAGCTGCAGGAGCTGGAAGCCAAGACCTGAGCGCGGCAAGGCGTTGGTTAGCGCTGTTGTGCCAGCCAGCGTGTGAGAGCTTCCTCAGGAGCCGATTGCTGCAGCGCAGGCAGCCAGGCTTTGGCATCCTGCACACGCCCGGCCTGGGCCATACCGTTGACCAGCAGCAGCAAGCTTGCCGGCCATTGGGGATGGTCCGCCAGCTTGTGTAAGGAGCGGCAGAGCTTTTCGGCCTCGGGCAGGGCTCCCAGGCGCACGAAGCTGCGCACCAGTCCATGCATGGTGTCGGCGCTCATGCGCATGCCGGGCTGTGCGCGCTGCTGATAGCTGCGATAGCTGGCCAGCTGCAGCTGGCGTTCGGCGTCCGTGGTGGCCGGCAGCTTGAAGATGCGTCGCGCCGCAGCATGAAAGTCTTCGCTGGCGGGTTGATGGCGCGAGCTTTCAAACCAGGCCCGCAGAATGGCCGGGTCCGAGGGGGCCAGGCGTGCTGCTTCACGCCAGGCCGGAGCGGCGCGGCCAAATTCCAGCGCATCGGTATGGCGCTGGGCCCGGGCCACGGCTTCGGCCAGCGGCCGGGCGGCGGCGAGGGCCTGCTCTTCTTCGTTGACTGGCGCCGCGACGGTCTGCAGACGCATATAGCTCCACATCAGCAGGGCGCCCGTCAGCAGACCGCCAAAGTGCGCCATATAGGCCACCTGCTTGCCGCCCAGCAGATGCTGCAGCAACTCCACGCCCATCCAGACCGGCAGCATGATCAGGGCCGGCCAGCGCGCGTAGTTGAAGTAGAACAGCAGCATGTAGAAGAAGCGGATGCGGCGCATGCGGTACATCACCGCATACATGGCCATGAGGGCCGAAATCGCACCCGATGCCCCCAGGCCGTAACCGCCCATGCCGGCATAGAACATCAGCGCGAACAGCGAGGCGCCGATGCCGCCGATCACGTAGAAGGCCAGATAGGTGAAGGCGCCCAAAGCCAGCTCCAGGGTGAAGCCGAACAGAAACAGAAACACCATATTGCCCAGCAGATGGCTGGTGCTGCCATGCAGAAAGATGGAGGTGAAGGCCTGCAGGGGCTGCCAGCCGGCGCCATTCTCATAGCTCATGGACCAGCGCTCGGTAAAGCTGCCGCGCGGCTCGTGGGGCGCGAAGGCGGCACGTGCAGCCTGCCACTGCGCATGGCGTGGGTGGCTGGTGGTGATGACCTGGCCGTCCAGCAGGCGCTGGCGGAATTTCTTCTCCTCCCACAGCAGCGCATAGAGCTGGGCATAGGCCTTGTGCTGATAGAGCTTTCGCACGGCCTGCAGCGTGTGCTGGTCAAAGCGCTTGCTGCCCTGGGCGGATTGCTCCTCCAGATAGCTCAGGAAAGGTGGCAGCTCCAGCGTCGGCAAAGCGGTCTGGGCATATTGCTGGGCCGCTTTTTCCACGGCCTGTTCCTCGGGTGCCTGCCAGCCCCAGAAGATCACGCAGTTGATGATGATGAGCAGCACCGTCATCCAGGGCGGCGAGCGCCAGGAAGGCTTGTTCTCAAGAGGAATCGCAATAAACATGGCGGCCTTGTCCGAGGAAGTGGCCGCGCTTCATGCTCTGGGGCGTTGGTGGCGGCTGCGTGTTACAAATGTATCCGAGACATGCTCCGGCCGGCTCCGGTCTTGCGGGACGAAAAAAAGCCAGCATGGCGTCCCATGCTGGCTTTTTGATAGCTGTCAGCGCTTATCTGATAAGCGATTGAGCCTATTTTTGCATGTAATCGTGAAGATTACTTGGCCACCACGCGCACCATTTCCAGGCACTTGTTGGAATAGCCCCACTCGTTGTCATACCAGGACACGACCTTCACAAAGGTCTTGTCCAGGGCGATACCGGCTTCGGCATCGAACACGGAGGTGCAGGTCTCGCCGCGGAAGTCGGTGGCGACGACCTTGTCTTCGGTGTAACCCAGCACGCCCTTCAGAGCGCCTTGGGACTGGGCCTTCATTTCGGCGCAGATTTCTTCGTAGGTGGCTTCGCTGTTCAGCTCCACGGTCAGGTCGACCACGGACACGTCAGACGTTGGCACGCGGAAGGACATGCCGGTCAGCTTCTTGTTCAGCTCGGGGATCACCACGCCCACGGCCTTGGCAGCGCCAGTGCTAGAGGGGATGATGTTTTCCAGAATGCCGCGGCCACCGCGCCAGTCCTTGTTGGAAGGGCCGTCCACGGTCTTTTGCGTGGCGGTCGCTGCGTGCACGGTGGTCATCAGGCCGCGCTTGATGCCCCACTTGTCGTTCAGGACCTTGGCCACGGGAGCCAGGCAGTTGGTGGTGCACGAAGCATTGGAGATGATGGCTTCGCCCTTGTAAGTGCCGTGGTTCACGCCGAACACGAACATGGGGGTGTCGTCCTTGGAAGGAGCGGACAGGATGACCTTCTTGGCGCCTGCGTCGATGTGCTTCTGGGCGGTTTCCTTGGTCAGGAACAGGCCGGTGGACTCGATCACGATGTCGGCGCCGACTTCGTTCCACTTCAGGTTGGCGGGATCGCGCTCTTGCGTCAGGCGGATCTTCTTGCCATTGACGACCAGGGTGTTGCCTTCGACAGAAACTTCACCGTCGAAGCGACCGTGCACGCTGTCGTACTTCAGCATGTAAGCCAGATAGTCGGGCTCCAGCAGGTCGTTGATGCCGACGATTTCGATGTCGGAGAAGTTTTGCACTGCGGAGCGCAGCACGTTGCGGCCAATGCGGCCGAAGCCGTTGATACCAACCTTGATCGTCATAGTTGCCTCGTAGATAGTGAGTAATGAAAAACCGGAGCGGATTGTGCCCGGACTCGGCACCCTGGGCCTGGTCCGGATGGCTGAGGACTGCGGGTGAGCAAACTTCAGCCGGAAAAAAGGGGCACGAGGCCCCTTTTGCGCTTACTTGCCAGCGTTCTGCAGGGCGACCTGCACGGTGTCGGCCACATTCTCGGCGGTGAAGCCGAAGTGCTTGAACAGCACACCTGCGGGAGCGGACTCACCGTAGGTGTCGATACCGACCACGGCGGCGCAGCCGTACTTCCACCAGAAGTCGGTCACGCCCATTTCCACGGCGATGCGGGGCAGGCCGGCGGGCAGCACGGCCTTCTTGTACTTCACATCCTGCTTGTCGAAGGTCGTGGTGCTGGGCATGGAGACCACGCGCACGGCGATCTTGCGTTCGGCCAGCTGCTTCTGGGCAGCCAGAGCCAGCTGCACTTCGGAGCCGGTGGCGATGATCACGGCCTGGGCCTTCTTGCCCTTCAGGCCCACATCCTTGGGCTCGGAGAGCACGTAGGCGCCGCAGGCGATGTTGTCCAGCGCGTCTTCGCTCTTGGGCGAGTAAGCCAGATTCTGGCGGCTCAGCAGCATGGCTGTGGGCTTGTTCTTCTGGCTCAGGGCCACGGTCCAGGCCACGGCGGTTTCCGTGGTGTCGGCGGGGCGCCACACGTCCAGACCGGGGATCAGGCGCAGGGAGGCTGCGTGCTCGATGGACTGGTGGGTGGGGCCGTCTTCGCCCAGGCCGATGGAGTCGTGCGTGAAGACGTGGATCACGCGCTGCTTCATCAGCGCGGCCATGCGGATGGCGTTGCGGCTGTAGTCGGAGAAGGTCAGGAAGGTGCCGCCGTAGGGGATGAAGCCGCCATGCAGCGCCACACCGTTCATGATGGCGGCCATGCCGAACTCGCGCACACCGTAGTTGATGTGGCGGCCGATCTGGCCTTCTTCGGTCTTGACCACGGCACCCTTGTCGTCCACGCGGAAAGAGGGGGTGGACTTGGTGTTGGTCAGGTTGGAGCCGGTCAGGTCGGCAGAGCCGCCCAGCAGCTCGGGCAGAGCGGCTGTCAGGCCTTCCAGAGCCAGCTGGCTGGCCTTGCGGCTGGCCACGGTGGCGCCGGCGTCATGGGCGTCGGAGGCGATCTTGGCGGCGATTTCACCGAAGTTGGCGGGCAAATCGCCAGCCATGCGGCGCGTGAACTCGGCGGCTTGCTTGGGGAAGGCGGCGGTGTAGGCAGCGAACTTTTCGTTCCAGGCAGCTTCGGCCTTGGTGCCCAGATCCTTGGCGTTCCAGTCGGTGTAGACCTCGGCAGGGATCTCGAAGGGGCCGTAGGTCCAGCCCAGAGCAGCGCGGGTCAGTGCAATTTCTTCTGCGCCCAGAGGTTCGCCGTGGGCCTTGGCCGTGTCCTGACGGTTGGGCGAGCCCTTGCCGATATGGGTCTTGCAGCAGATCAGTGTGGGCTTGTCGGCGCTCTTCTTGGCGGCGGCGATGGCCTTGTCCAGGGCGTCCACGTTGTGGCCGTCCACGGCGCGGATCACGTTCCAGCCGTAGGCTTCGAAACGCTCGGGCGTGTTGTCGATGAACCAGGGAGCAACCTTGCCGTCGATGGAGATGCCGTTGTCGTCGTACAGAGCGATCAGCTTGTTCAGCTTCCAGGCACCGGCCAGCGCGGCGGCTTCATGCGAGATGCCTTCCATCAGGCAGCCATCGCCCAGGAACACATAAGTGTGGTGGTCGACGATCTCGTGCTTGTCCTTGTTGAACTCGGCAGCCAGCAGCTTTTCAGCCAGTGCGAAGCCCACGGCATTGGTGATGCCCTGGCCCAGAGGGCCGGTGGTGGTTTCCACGCCGACAGTGATGCCCACTTCGGGGTGGCCGGCAGTCTTGCTGTGCAGCTGGCGGAAGTTCTTCAGCTCTTCGATGGGCAGGTCGTAGCCGCTCAGGTGCAGCAGCGCATAGATCAGCATGGAGCCGTGACCGTTCGACAGAATGAAGCGGTCGCGATTGGCCCAGTGAGGGTTCACGGGGTTGTGCTGGAGGTGGCGGCTCCACAGCGCTACGGCCATGTCGGCCATGCCCATGGGGGCACCGGGGTGGCCGGAATTGGCTTGTTGAACGGCATCCATTGCGAGTGCACGGATTGCATTCGCCATATTTTGAGTGTTGGCCATCAGGGCGCTCCGAAAAGGAGGGGTAATTCTGCTAAGCCCATTATTTTAATGGAGGCCCAATTTTCGCAGGCGGGATGCGGGTCAATGCTCTACAGTGCAACCCCAGAAACAGGTGTCTTGCGCACCTCAAACCGTGTTGAAAAGCTGATTGCAATGACTGTAGAAAACGCTGCCCCCCTCCTGGTGCAACCCCCTGCAATGCTGCTGGCCGCAGGCCGGGGCGAGCGCATGCGGCCTCTGACCGATATCACGCCCAAGCCGTTGCTCAAGGTGCAGGGCGTTCCGCTGCTGCAGCTGCACCTGCAGGCGCTGCAGGCTGCGGGCGTGGCACGGGCCGTCATCAATACCGGCTGGCTGGGGGCGCAGATTCCCGCGTATTTCGGCGATGAATTCGTGCCGCAACCCGATGGGGGCGCGAGCGCGAAGCTAGGGCTTTCCTATTCGGAGGAACCCGAGAAAGCCTTTGAAACCGCTGGCGGCATCAGCCGCGCCCTGCCTCAGCTGGGCCGGGTTTTCTGGCTGGCCGCAGGCGATGTCTATGCGCCGGATTTCTGCTTTGCGGTGCAGGATGCCCAGGCGTTTGCGCACAGCGATGAACTGGCCCATCTGTGGCTGGTGCCCAATCCTGCACACAATCCGCGTGGCGACTTTGGTCTGAGCGAGGACGGCAAGGCGCTGGATCTGTCTGCCGACGACGAACGCCCGCGCTATACCTACAGCACGATTGCGCTCTTGAAAGCCGAGCTGTTTGCAGCACCGTGGTTCGATGTGCAGCCCGGAAACCCCGAAGGCCTGCGCGCCCCGCTGGCCCCGCTGCTGCGCCGCGCCATGCAGGACGGCCGCGTGGGGGCCTCGCTCTACACCGGTCGCTGGGTCGATGTGGGCACGCCCGAGCGACTGGCCGAGCTCAATCAGGGCTGAGACATGAGGGCACGCAGCATCGACTGGCAAGGCCCGCACATCGTCCACGCCTGCACTGCGCAGGCTGGCTGGGGCCAGTTGCTGCTGCTGACCGAGGACGGCGGCTTGCATGCGTTGAAGCTGCCAAGCGGCCGGAGCCAGCAACTGGCGCAGCTGGATTTGCCAGAGCCGACACCGCCTGCGCCGCACTGGCCGCATGGCTTCAAGGTGCATTGCGCGCTCAGTGGCGACTATGCGGTGATTGCAGATGATGGAGGCACATTTGGCGTGCTGGTGAATTTGCGTACGGGCGAGCGCGTCGTGCAGCTTTTTGGGGGCGACTACCACCCCAGGACCGTGCCTTTTTCCATCGCATTTGTCCAGCACCAGGGCCGCGATGTGCTGATTCACCGCACGCAGTGGAACCGGCTCGATGCCATGGATTGCGCGACGGGCGAGAACCTGACCGAGCGCGATGGGCTGGCGTTCGAGCAGCCGCACTATCTGGATTATTTTCATGGCCGTCTTCTGCCCAGCCCTTCGCAGCAATGGCTGCTGGACGACGGCTGGGTTTGGGCACCCGTGGGCATTCCCGCCGTGTGGTCGCTGCCCGCCTGGCTGGATGGCAATCGCTGGGAGTCCGAGGACGGCCCCTCGCGCAAGCGGCTGGCGCAGGGCGAGGGCTGGGATCAGCCCTGCGTGTGGCTGGATGACTCGCGCGTCGCGATCTGGAACGTCGGCAACTGGGATGACGATGGCTTTGGCGACTGCCTGCATGCGCCGGGCGTGGTGATCTTCGATATCCATGCGCCTGTGCCCGAGGAAGGCCATGCGGGCCAGCTCTGGCCCATGCCCGGCCTGCCGCCTGCCCGACATCTGCACTGCGTGAGCGGTCGCTTGCTGGTGGTGGGCGAAGGGCAGGGCTGGCTATGGGATGTGCCAACCCGCGAGCTGCTTTGTCACTGGCCGGATTTCGCGCCCCAAGGCTGGCATGCGCAGCGTGGCGATCTGATCGAGTGGTCGGCGCAGCAGATCAAAATACTTACCCCATGAATTACCTTGAAAACCATGGCAACAAAGAGCTAGAAGCTATGAGTTGAGGAGCTTCTCTGTGGATTGCACGAATGCTTGTCATGGCAAGCGTCTGCTATGCTTTTTAATTTTCTGACTGGCGCAACCGGATGCAAATCCACAGTTCCTCTTGTGGCCGTCATCGGGTGAGTGCATGCAAATCGTTTTCTTCATGGCTCTGGTGGGGCTGGCCGCGTTCTGCCAGAACCTCACGGGCTTCGCGTTCGGGCTGATCTTTGTCGGCGTGGCAGGGGCCACGGGCCTGATGAATATTGCCGATGCGGCCAATGTGGCCTGTCTGCTGTCCATCATCAACGGCATCAGCTATATGCGCGCCTACCGCTTCGAGCCGGACTGGGTCATGCTCAAGCCCATGCTCATCAGCAGCGTGCTGGGCGTGGTCGGCGGGGTGCTGCTGCTGCACTGGCTCAGCGGCAATACGCTCAACGGCCTGCGCATGCTGCTGGGCCTGGTGATCGTGCTGTGCGCCATGTTGCTGCTGATGCAGAAGAAGGCGCTGGACCAGCCCTCGGGCCCTGTCTCGATGTGGGTGGCCGGCGTGTCGTCGGGGCTGCTCGGCGGTTTGTTTGCCACGCCCGGCCCGCCCATGGTCTATCACCTCTACCGCCAGCCGCTGGATCGCATGCTGGTGCGCCACTGCCTGTTTGCCATGTTTGTCTCCTGCTCCTTGCTGCGCGCTGCCATGGTGGCTGTGGAGGGGCAACTGAACTGGGCGGTCATGGGCTGGACGGCACTGGCCTTTCCTGTCGTCACGGGCGTGACCTGGTGGAGTGCCAGACATCCGCCCGCCTGGCCCAAAAGGCTGGTGGAATGGCTGGTCTGCGGCCTGCTGATTCTGTCCGGGGCAAGTCTGCTCTGGTCGGGCTGGCGCGCGAGTCAGCCCGAGGCCCTGGTGCCCGGTGATGCGATGGCGCTGCTGGCCACCGGGATTCAGACCGACACAAGGGCAGGAGCGCAATAGCTGACATCCGCAGATGTAAGCTGATGTACAGATGCCCGGCCAGCATTACGATATGCCCATGACTTCTGTATATGCCCAACGCCGCGCACGCTTGGCCGCCCAGTTGGGCGACGGCGGTGTCGCCATCATCCCTACGGCTCCCGAGCTGCATCGCAACCGCGATACCGAGTATCTGTATCGCCACGACAGCTACTTCTACTACCTCACGGGCTTTTCCGAGCCCAATGCCTGCCTGGTGCTGACCAGCGACGGCAAGAGCGTGCTGTTCTGTCAGCCCAAGGATCTGGAGCGCGAGGTCTGGACCGGCTATCGCCTGGGCCCCGAGGCGGCCAAGACCAAGCTGGGCATGGCTCAGGCCTTCTCCAGCGATGAAATCAATTCCCGCCTGCCGCGCCTGCTGGAAAACCGTGAGCGCGTCTGGTTCCCCTTTGCCACCCACAAGGGCCTGGCCGAACAGGTCGAAGGCTGGCTCAGTCAGGTGCGCGCCCGCTCGCGCTTTGGCGTGCTCTGTCCCACACAGCAGGGCGATGCCTGTGCGCTGCTGGACGAGATGCGTCTGGTCAAGGACCTGCATGAGCAGGACATCATGCGCCGAGCCGCGCAGATCAGTGCCCAGGCCCATGTGCGTGCCATGCAGCGCTCGGCCCGCATGATCCGCAATGGCGAGGAGGTGCGCGAATACCATCTGGACGCCGAGCTGCTGCACGAATTCCGCCAGCATGGCTCGCAGTACGTGGCCTACGGCTCCATCGTGGCAGCCGGTGCCAATGCCTGCGTGCTGCACTATCAGGCCGACAAGGCTCCGGTGCGCGCGGGCGAGCTGGTGCTGATCGATGCGGGCTGTGAACTGGATGGTTATGCCAGTGACATCACGCGCACCTTCCCGGCCGACGGCAAGTTCAGCGGGGCGCAGCGTGCGCTGTACGACCTGGTGCTGGCCAGCCAGGAAGCGGCGATTGCCGTCACCAGGGCCGGCAAGCGCTTCAACGACCCGCATGACGCCACCGTCGCCGTGCTGGCCCAGGGCATGCTGGACCTGGGACTGCTGGACCGTACCAAGTACGGTACGGCCGAGGATGTGATCGAGTCGCGTGCCTACTTCCAGTTCTACATGCACCGCACCGGCCACTGGCTGGGCATGGATGTGCATGACTGCGGCAGCTATGTGGAACCCAGCGAGCTGGGCGTGATCAGCGAGCGCAAGGACCCCATCTCGGGCGAAACCATTGCCAATCGCCCCAGCCGCATCCTGCGCCCCGGCATGGTCACGACGGTAGAGCCGGGCATCTATGTGCGTCCTGCACCCGGCGTGCCCGAGCAGTTCCACAACATCGGTATCCGCATCGAGGACGATGCCATCGTCACCGAGACCGGCTGCGAGCTCATCACCCGCGGCGTGCCGGTCAAAGCCGACGAGATTGAAGCGTTGATGCGTGACTGAGAGGCCTGAGCCAGGGTTCAACATGCCGCAGACCTTTGCCCACCTGTCTCATCGCGCTGCGGCCAGGCCACAGTCTGCCGCGCGCATGGGCTTGCTGCTTTGGTTGCTGGGTCTGCCAGGCGTGGTGGCGCTGGCCTGGACGACGCCGCCAGCCTGGCTGGCCGCTCTGGCCAGTGGCGGCTCCGACATTGTGGTCGGCTGGGCCGCGACGGCGGGTTTGAGCGTCCTGCTGGCGCTGAGCGTGGGCCTCGGGGTCCGGCTGGGCCCGAGGCTGGGCTTGAGCGCACCATTGATTCATGCCGTGGCCGAGGGACGCATGCCCTGGCGCGGCGTGCGCGTGCTGAGCCTGCCAGGCGTGGCGGGCGGCGTGATCGGTGCCGCCTGGCTGGTGACGTTGGCCGTGGTCTGGCCCGAAAGCATGTCTTTTGTGGACCCGGCCTACGGCCTGCCGCTATGGCCCAAGCTGCTCTACGGCGCGATTACCGAAGAGTTGCTATTGCGTCTTGGCATGCTGACCGGCGTGATGTGGATGTTGTGGAAGGCCTTCGGCAGCCCCAGGCAGCGCCCGGACTGGCGGCTGGGCTGGGCGGCGATTGCATTGGCTGCCTTGCTGTCCGGCTGCATTCCGGTATTTCTGGGCTGGACCGTGGTCGGCGAGCTGCCGGTGCCGGTCGTACTGCAGCTGTTGGTGTGTGAAAGCGTCTACGGGTTGCTGGCGGGCATCATGTTCTGGCGCTACGGACTCGAGGCCGCCATGCTCACGCATGTGGTGACCTATCTGCTCTCGCACGGGCTGATCTGAGGCCTGCACATTTGAACCTGCCGGGCAAAACTGTTTCGACGCGGTCTTTGATGCGCTGCAGCAGGCGCGCCGATTCGGGCGCGAGTTTCGCTCTTATGCTTCTGAATCAGTAGCTGCAAGCGCTTGAAATATAAACATTTCATGCTCGATGTGACCTGAGTTCAATCATTGACATGCGTAGATAGCTACTGTTTTTGCGGTCCTGTGGCTGGCTTGTCGGGTGCGGCAGCAGCGTGCAAGATGCAGTCATGTAACCGCATTCGTGCCAGAATTGAAACCCGATTACATTCCATCGCGAGAGAGACATTTCATGCAAGTGAGTCGTGCTACCAAGATCGTCGCCACACTGGGCCCCGCTTCCAGCGATCCGCAACTGCTTGAACAAATGGTGCGCGAAGGCGTGAACGTCGTGCGCCTGAACTTCAGCCATGGCAAGGCGCAGGACCATATCGACCGTGCCACCATGGTGCGCGAGGCTGCCCAGCGTGCAGGCCGCGAAGTGGCCATCATGGCCGACCTGCAGGGTCCCAAGATCCGCGTCGGCAAGTTTGCCGAGGGCAAGGTCATGCTCGAGCCCGGCGAGCGCTTCGTGCTCGATGCATCGCGCACCGAACTGGGTGACATCAACGGCGTGGGCCTTGATTACAAGGAGCTGCCCCGTGACGTGAAGGCCGGCGATGTGCTGCTGCTCAACGACGGCCTGATCGTGCTGACCGTGGACGCAGTGCGCGGTGAAGAGGTACACACCGTCGTCAAGCTGGGTGGCGAGCTGTCCAACAACAAGGGCATCAACAAGCAAGGTGGCGGCCTGACGGCTCCCGCACTGACCGCCAAGGACATGGAAGACATCAAGACCGCGATGTCCTTCCAGGCCGACTACGTGGCCGTGAGCTTCCCCAAGAACGCCACCGACATGGAAATGGCGCGCCAGCTGTGCAATGTGGCCGCTGCCCAGTACGGCCACAAGCCCGGCCTGATCGCCAAGATCGAGCGTGCCGAGGCCATTCCGCGCCTGGAAGAGATTCTCAAGGTCTCCGACGGCATCATGGTCGCCCGTGGCGATCTGGCCGTGGAAGTGGGCAATGCCGCCGTGCCCGCGCTGCAAAAGAAGATGATCCGCATGGCGCGCGATATGGACAAGGTGGTGATCACCGCGACCCAGATGATGGAGTCCATGATCACCAACCCCGTGCCCACCCGTGCCGAAGTGAGCGACGTGGCCAATGCCGTGCTGGACGGCACCGATGCCGTGATGCTGAGCGCCGAAACCGCTGCCGGCAAGTACCCGCTGGAAACAGTGCGTGAAATGGCCGCCATCTGCGCCGCTGCGGAAGCGGCCGAAGACCGCGTCAAGGATGCCGACTTCAGCAACAGCCAGTTCAAGCGTACCGACCAGGCGATCGCCATCGGCGCGCTGTTCACCGCT
The DNA here is from genome assembly GCF_016772095.1 of Comamonas sp. NyZ500. Taxonomy (NCBI): domain Bacteria; kingdom Pseudomonadati; phylum Pseudomonadota; class Betaproteobacteria; order Burkholderiales; family Comamonadaceae; genus Comamonas; species Comamonas sp. NyZ500. The sequence goes on from NZ_JAEIJE010000006.1 coordinate 202,098, forward strand.
CATCATCTGGGTGCCAAGGCCATCGTGGCGCTGACGGACTCCGGCTCGACAGCGCTGTGGATGAGCCGTCATCGCATCCATATTCCCATCTACGCTCTGACACCCAAGCTGGCCACGCAGCGCAAGATGGCGCTGTACCGCAACGTGCGCCCTCTGCTGATGGACACCAGCGCCGAGCGCGACATGGCGCTGGACCAGGCCAAGGGCCATTTGCTGGCCCGCGGCATCGTGCAGTCCGGCGATGTCTACGCCATCACCTGCGGCGAGCCCATGGGCCAGCCCGGTGGTACCAATATGCTCAAGATCTGCAGGGTGGAGTGAGCCCCCTGAGCGGCTATGCCGCTTCCTCCCGAGGGGGACGGCATCTTCGCTGCGAGGCGGCTCTTGCTCGATGCCTCTGACTTGAAGCATGCCTCATCAAAAAAGCTGCCAGTGCTTATGAATAAAGCGCTGGCAGCTTTTGTTTTTGTAGCGTACTTCAGGCGATCTGGGGTTGCAGGCGGCGCTTGAGCTGTTTGCGGCGCTGCGCTTGTTTGAGCTGCAATGCGCTGCGCCAGACGAGTACCGCGCTGACGGTACCGACCAGCATGCCGGCCAGAATATCCGAAGGGAAATGCACGCCGAGCACCACGCGGCTGAGTGCCACGCTGGTGGCGAGAAGCCATGCGACAACAACCAGCCAGCGCTGATGTCTGCCCACGCCCAGGTTGACGCCCTGAGCCAGGGCAAAGGCGCCGGCGGCGTGCATGCTGGGAAAGCTGGCGCTGGCACCATGTGATATCCACTGCATGCCCATGCCCAGTTGCGCCGGCCTGGGCATGGGAAAGCCCCAGCGAATCAGACGGCAGGTCACCCAGGCACATGCCATGGACAGCAAGGCCAGTTGCAGGCTGCGCCGCCAGCCTTTGCCAAGTGCCAGCATGGCGGCAATTACGGGCAGGGCGCACAGGCCGGGCAACCAGTTGGAGGCGAAGCGCGAGGCCTGAATCCACCACAGCGGGCTCTGGGTGTTGGCATTCAGAAAGTGAAATACGGGGGCATCGAAAAGCAGCATGAATGACCTTTGCGTGTGTGCTGCGCTCAGTCCTGGGCAAGCAGTTCGTCGGGAGAAAGGGCTGCATCCGCCGGTGCCTGGTGCGCCAGGCGGCGGGTGGTCAGCAGATCGCAAAACCAGCTGGCCGTCCAGCACAGCCAGGCGGTCCACAGCGTGTGGCTCATGAAGTGAGCGCCGCGCATCTGCTGCGCCAGGCCCAGGGCAAAACCTGCAAGCAGAGCCGTGGCAAGCCACAGGCGCGCTGCGCGTGGCAGATCGTGGCGCAGCGCGAAGTAGCCGCTGATGAAGGCAAAGCCCGCCGAGGCGTGACCGGCCGGAAAGCAGTGGCCGCCGCCGCCATCCGTGACACCCCAGGCCCAGTGCGAGACATAGTGGCCTACACCGCCGAAGTCGGCGAGGTCCCAGGGGCAGCTGGTCACGCTGATGCGTTTCATCAGCGCCATGATGATGAGCGAGACCAGTGCGCCCACCACCAGTTGTATCCGGCGTGGGTAAGACACTTTTCGCATCCAGCCGATAGGCCACCAGATCATCAGGCTCAGCCCCATGACGATGGCCCAGGCCAGTTTGCGCGCACCTTCATGGGCAATGTTGACCATGAACCAGTCGTTCTGCAGGGCAAAGCCCTGGCTGCTGCCAAACCAGTGCGCCATGGGCATGTCCAGGCTGCTCATGTCCCAGGCCAGTACGCAGGCCAGGGCGACGACGGTCCAGCTCAGCAGGGCTGGAGTGGAGGCTTGGCGAAGAGGCGGGAGGGGGAGCGAGGGGGCGGACAACTTCATGGCCGCCACGATAGAAAGCGCTTCTTAACAAGCGCTTAAGGTCTTGCTCAAGCCTGGGCTGTCCAGGCGCTGCGCAGGCGTTTGAGATGCGGCATGACGCGCAGATGGCGGCGGCGGCGCAGCCGCAAGGCGATATGCCAGACGATGAGCGCGCCGCTGATGCCCACCAGCGCGCCGGCCATCAGATCGGACGCAAAGTGCACCCCCAGATGGACGCGGCTCCAGGCGATGCCGATGGCGGCTATCCAGGCCAGCCAGACCAGTGGTTTGCGGTGGCGGGTTGCGCCCAGGCTGAGGGCCATGGCCAGGGCAAAGGCACCGCTGGCATGCAGGCTGGGAAAGCCGGCACGTCCGCCATGCTGAATCCATAGCGTGCCCAGATTGAGCTGGAACGGGCGCGGAGCCGGGAAGCCCCAGCGTATGAGTCTGGCGATCAGCCAGGCCGTGGCCATGGACAGCAGCAGCATCAACATGGTGCGGCGTGTTGCCGGTGAGCCGAACACCAGGGCGATGAGGACAAGAATGCCGCTGAGATTGGGCAACCAGGCCGAGAGTGCACGTGCCAGCTGGATGCTGAACCAGTGCGTCTGGGCATCGGCATTGAACAGCGCAAACAGAAATGGATCGAAGAAGAACATGAAGGCGCTGCGGCAGATTGCGGCAATGGAGGGTGGCAGATGTTAAAGCGAAATGCTGGCTTGCGGATGTCAAGCCCATGCGCGATCAGGGGAGGTGGGTGTCGGCGTTGACCAGCCAGTTGAGCGGATGGCGAATTGCCGCGCACAATGTGTGCATGCGAATTCTGGTGGTCGAAGACAACGAAGGCATTGCAGCAGGGCTGCGAACCAATCTCATGCAGCGCGGCTATGCGGTGGACGTGTGCGCCAGCGTGGCCGAGGCCTGGCATGCCCTGAGTGCCGAGCGCTTCGATGCCGTGTTGCTGGACCTGGGTCTGCCCGACGGTGATGGCAGCGAGGTCGTGCGCCGCCTGCGCCTGCAGACAGGACGGCCCGGTGTGCCGCAACTGCCCGATCCGGCCACGCCGGTGTTGATCCTCACGGCACGCGATCAGGTGCAGGACCGGGTCGCGGGGCTCAATCTGGGGGCCGATGACTATCTGGTCAAACCCTTTGACATGGACGAGCTCGAGGCCCGCTTGCGCGCCATGATGCGCCGCGCGGCCGGTCAGGCATCGCCGGTGATCCGCCATGCGGATCTGGAGGTGGACCCGGCTGCCCGCACCATCCGTCAGGCGGGGCAGAAGGTGGAGGTTTCGCCGCGCGAATTTGCCGTGCTCTGGGCCTTGTTGCTGGCGCGCGGGCGGGTGCTGTCGCGCCCGCAAATCGAGGAGCATCTCTACAGCTGGGGGGATACGGTGGAGAGCAATGCCGTGGAGGTCTATGTCCACCATCTTCGCAAGAAGCTGGGCCAGAAGATCATTGTGACCATGCGCGGCGTGGGCTACTTCATGCCGCAGGAGCAGGAGTGAAGGCCATGCCGCAAACCGGCATGCGCCGCAGCTCGCTGCAGCTGAATCTGCTGGCCTGGATGTTGGGCGCGCTGGCGCTGGTCTGGGGCAGCTTCGTCATCTGGGGCTACCAGACCGGAGTGCACGAGGCCGATGAACTGACCGACGGACACCTGGCAGGAGTGGCTGCGCTGACCTTGAACTGGCATGTGCAGGACGATGTGCCGGTCGGACAGACCACGGCTGTCCAGCCGCCTGCAGGCCTGCACGCCCACGACTATCAGGAGTCGCTGAGCGTGGTGCTCTGGAATGCGCAAGGACTGCTGATCTCGCGCACCGGACAGGCGCCTTTACCGGATTTCGACATCGAGCAGGGCTTTGCCACGATTGGTGCGGATGAGCGCAAGGCCTGGCGCAGTTATACCCAGTGGAGCCACGACAAAACCGCCAAGGTCACGGTGATGATCGACCTGGCCGAGCGCGACAGTCTGGCCGACGACATCGCCATGCAGATGATAGAGCCGGGTTTCTGGCTGCTGCCGGTGATCGTGATTGCGCTGGGTGTGGCCATGCGCCGCGGCATGCGTCCTCTCAATCAGCTCACGCAACGCGTGGAGGCGCTGGATCTGGGCCGTGACCAGCGCCTCTCCGATGCCCATGTGCCGCGCGAGCTCTCGCCCATGGTCAGCTCGATCAACACCTTGCTCGACCGCCAGCAGGAGGCATTGGAGCGCGAGCGCAATCTGGCCAATGAAGTGGCCCATGAGTTGCGCACGCCGCTGGCCTCCATCGCTTTGCAGGCCCAGGCGCTGAAGTCGGGGGGGCAGACCGATACCGCTGTCATGCAGGCCGCGCTGCAGCGCATCGGCCGGGACGCCCTGCATGCCGGCCATGTGCTCGATCAGTTGCTGACCCTGGCCCGGGCTGGACGCGGCATGCTGGATGCCCCTTTGCAGACCGTGAACTGGGCCGATGTGGTGCGCAATGTGGCGGCGGCGCAGGCCCAGCATGCCTGGCAGCGTGAAGACATGATCTCCGTGGAGGCCCCGCAGGAGCTGCCGGTGCGCGGCAATGCGCTGCTGCTCGATTCGGCACTGCGCAATCTGGTGGAAAACGCCGTGCGCCACACGCCGATAGGCACGCAGATCGAGGTGCAGGCCGGCCTTGACAGCGTCCAGGAACGGGCCTGGGTGCAGGTCTGCGATGACGGCCGACGTGATGCCGCACCGGACCATGTGCCACCCGTGGACAGCCTGCATCTGGGCCATGAAATCGTCAGCCGTGTCATGCAGGCCCATGGCGGGCGCTTCATGGTGGCCGAGGCGCCGCAAGGCTTCACCACCTGCTATCGCATGGAATTACCGCTAGCCGGTTAAAATACCCGGTTACTAAGCGGTTACCGAAGCGTGGCCGCTGGTCTTTCCCCGGGCCACAGCTGTCGTGCGGCGCACTGCAGTGATTCATCGCCGGGGGCGTTGCCTCTCAAAACTTTGAACGGAACCCACCATGCCTTTGATCTCGATGCGCGAAATGCTGGACCATGCTGCTGAAAACGGCTATGGCATCCCCGCCTTCAACGTGAACAACCTGGAGCAGGTCCAGGCCGTGATGTCGGCGGCTGACGAAGTCGGCGCGCCCGTGATCCTGCAGGCCAGCGCCGGTGCCCGCAAGTACGCCGGTGAGCCCTTCATCAAGCACCTGATCCAGGCGGCTGCCGAGATGTATCCCCACATCCCCCTGGTGATGCACCAGGACCACGGCACCACGCCTGAGGTCTGCCAGGGCGCGCTGAACCTGGGCTTCGGCTCGGTGATGATGGACGGCTCGCTGATGAGCGACGGCAAGACCCCTTCGTCCTTCGACTACAACGTGGACGTGACCCAGAAGGTGGTGGCCATGGCCCACCAGATCGGCGCCACCGTGGAAGGCGAGCTGGGCTGTCTGGGCAACCTGGAAACCGGCGAAGCCGGCGAAGAAGACGGCATCGGTGCCGAGGGCAAGCTGGACCACAGCCAGATGCTGACCGACCCCGAAGAAGCCGCCGTGTTCGTCAAGGCCACCCAGCTGGACGCACTGGCGATCGCCATCGGCACCAGCCACGGCGCCTACAAGTTCAGCCGCAAGCCCACAGGCGACATCCTGGCGATCTCGCGCGTCAAGGAAATTCACGCCCGCATTCCCAACACCCATCTGGTGATGCATGGTTCCTCCTCCGTGCCCCAGGAACTGCTGGCCATCATCAACCAGTACGGCGGCAAGATGAAGGAAACCTACGGCGTGCCCGTGGAAGAGATCCAGGAAGCCATCAAGTACGGCGTGCGCAAGATCAATATCGACACCGACATCCGTCTGGCGATGACCGGCGCCGTGCGCAAGTTCCTGGCCGAGAACCCCGACAAGTTCGACGCCCGCGAATGGCTCAAGCCTGCCCGCGAAGCGGCCAAGCAAGTCTGCAAGGCCCGCTACATCGAGTTCGGCTGCGAAGGCCAGGGCGCCAAGATCAAGGGTTACAGCCTGGAGCAAATGGCCAAGAAGTACGCTGCCGGCGATCTGGCCCAGCTGGTCAAGTAAACTCAGGTTTGATAGCTGTCAGCGCTTTACCAGTAAGCGCTAGAGGCTGAAAACACTCAAAGCCCGCGGCCTGGTGCCTGCGGGCTTTTTTCATGGGTTTTGACTTCTGTTACCAAGGTGACCCGGCTTGTTTCCTAGGGTTACTACAGTATCGAACGACCGTGCTTTTTATCACAATGGCCGGATCAGACGATAAGACACGGAGACAGAAGAATGAGTGACCGTCCTTGGCTGAATGCATATCCAGAGGGAGTTCCTGCGGACATCGATGCGTCCCAGTATCCATCGCTGGTGGCCTTGATGGAAGAGGCATTTGCCAAGCATGCCGACAAGGTGGCCTATTCCTTCATGGGCAAGGAGCTGACCTTCGCCCAGGTCGATGCGCAGAGCAAGCTCTTTGCCGCCTATCTGCAAAGCCTGGGGCTGCAGCGCGGCGACCGCGTGGCGCTGATGATGCCCAATATTCCCCAGTACCCGGTGGCCGTGGCCGGGGTGCTGCGTGCCGGCTATGTGCTGGTCAACGTCAACCCGCTCTACACGGCACGCGAGCTCGAGCATCAGCTCAAGGATTCGGGTGCCAAGGCCATCGTCATCATCGAGAACTTCGCCAAGACCCTGCAGGACGGCATGCATGGCAGCGCCGTGCAGCACATCGTGCTCTGTGCCATGGGCGACGAGTTGGGGCTTTTGAAGGGCATGCTGGTCAATTACGTGGTGCGCTCCGTCAAGAAGCTGGTGCCGCCCTTCAGCCTGCCCGGTGCCGTGCGCTTCAAGGATGCACTGGCCAAGGGGCGTGGTGCGTCCTTGAACGCACCGGTGCTCAAGGCAGACGACATGGCTCTGCTGCAATACACGGGCGGCACCACGGGAGTGAGCAAGGGGGCTGTGCTGCTGCACAGGAACATCATCGCCAACGTGCTGCAGTCCGAAGCCTGGAACGAGCCCGCCATGAAGAAGGTGCCGGCCGGCGAACAGCCCACCAGCATCTGCGCGCTGCCGCTCTATCACATCTTCGCGTTCACGGTGAACATGATGCTGGCCATGCGTACCGGCGGCAAGACCGTGCTGATCCCCAATCCGCGCGATCTCAAGGCCACGCTCAAGGAGCTGTCCAGACATCGTTTTCACAGCTTTCCGGCCGTCAACACCTTGTTCAACGGACTGGCCAACCACCCCGACTTCGGCACCGTGGATTGGAGCCATCTCAAGGTCTCGGTGGGCGGCGGCATGGCCGTGCAGAGTGCCGTGGCCGAGCTGTGGCTCAAGAAGACCGGCTGCCCCATCTGTGAGGGTTACGGCCTCTCGGAGACCAGCCCCTCGGTGACCTGCAACCCGGTCACGGCCACGGCTTACTCGGGCACCATAGGCGTGCCCCTGCCCAGCACCTATGTGAAGCTGGTCGGCAGCGACGGCCAGGACGTGAGCGAGCCGGGTCTGCCCGGTGAAGTCGCCGTGCTGGGCCCTCAGGTCATGGCCGGTTACTGGCAGCGCCCCGACGAGACCGCCAAGGTCATGACGGCCGATGGCTACTTCCTCACCGGCGACATCGGCACCATGGACGAGCGCGGCTTTGTGAAGATCGTGGATCGCAAGAAAGACATGGTCATCGTCAGCGGCTTCAATGTCTACCCCAACGAGGTCGAGGACGTGGTCTCCAACTGCCCCGGCGTGCTGGAGTGCGCGGTGGTCGGCGTACCCGACGAAAAGTCCGGCGAGGCCATCAAGCTCGTCGTCGTCAAAAAAGACCCGGCATTGACGGAGCAGGCCATCCGCGACTACTGCCATGCCAATCTGACTGGCTACAAGCGTCCGCGCCACATCGTCTTTCGCACCGATCTGCCAAAGACTCCCGTGGGCAAGATCCTGCGCAGGGAGCTGCGCGACGCCTGAGAGTTTTTCATCTTGTCCTTCAAGGCGAGTTCACAGGAGCGCTTGGCGCTCCTTTTTTTATGCCTGTTTTCAGGCCCGTGCCTGTGTGGGCGGGGCAAAACGCCACACCGATACCTGTCTCCACCGCAGCAACAAGGAAATGTGCTTGTTGATATCGGGCAAGTCTTCTTATAATTGTTTCGCCAAATGAACCTAGTTTTATTAGTAAAACAAAAAGCAGGTCGCTTTTTGTGTTCACCAACGGTTTCAGGAGAGACATATGAGCGAGATCGCACAAGACAACAGCGCCCGTACTTGGGATCGCCCCGAAGGCTCCAGCTTTGAAGACTGGATGAGCACACGCATTGCGCGCTTTGCCACGCGCAAGTACGACTTCGATGCCCTGAAGTTCCAGGCCGACTTTGATCCCAAATACCGCCGCGGCCAGATGCGTTACATCGGCACGGGCGGCACGGGCGTGGCCTCCGACAGCAACACCATTCCGTCGGAAAACTTCACCTTCTCCACCATGGTGATTCCCGCCGGCCATGAAGGCCCTTCGCATCTGCACACCGATGTGGAAGAAGTGTTCTTCGTGATGCGTGGCAAGCTCAAGCTGGTGCTGGAAAAGGACGGCGAGCGTTTCGAGACCATCCTGACCGATCGCGATGTGGTTTCGGTGCCGCCCGGCGTGTACCGCGAAGAGATCAATGTCGGTGATGAAGATGCGCTGATGTGCGTGATGCTGGGCGCCAAAAAGCCTGTTACTCCGACTTATCCGCCCGAGCATCCTCTGGCCAAGATCAAGCGCTGAGCTTTGTCATGCACGAGGATTTGCTGTCGCTGAAACAGCAGCTGCTGCAGACCGGTTTTCCCGAGCGGCTGGTGAAGCTTCCGCAGAAGGCCCAGGTCGCCTGGCGCGAGGCTGGCGACGCCAGCTCCGATTTTGCGGTGGTGCTGCTGCATGGCATCAGCTCCGGGGCTGCATCCTGGCTGGATGTGGCGCTGCAGCTGGGTGACAAGGCGCGCGTTCTGGCCTGGGATGCACCCGGTTATGGCGTGTCGACGCCGCTGGCCCAATCGGCGCCTGCCGATGCCGACTATGCACAGGTGCTGGCCCAGTCACTGCTGGTGCTCGGTGTGCGGCGCTGCCTGCTGGTCGGCCATTCCCTGGGCGCCCTGATGGCGGCCAGGCTGGCAGTCACGGCGGCCCCCGGGCTGGTCGAGCAACTGGTGCTCATCAGCCCGGCGGGCGGCTACGGCGCCCCAGCCAAGGCCGAGCAGCAGGCCAAGGTACGCGAGGGCCGCCTGGCGGCTCTGGCCGAGAAGGGCGTCGCCGGTCTGGCGGCCGTCATCGATCAGCGCCTGGTGTCCTCCGAGGCTCCTGAAGCCGTGCGTGCATGGGTGCGCTGGAATACGGCGCGCATGCAGCCGCAGGGCTATGCGCAGGCGGTCGAGCTGCTTTGCGGCAGCGATCTGGCACAGGCACGGGGCAGGCTTGGCATGCCGGTCGAGGTTTGGGTCGGCGAACACGATGTGGTGACTACACCTGCAGCTTGCAAGTCCTGGTCCGAACTGCTGGGCGCGCACTACGGTACGCTTGCGGCTGCCGGTCATGCTTCACCCGTGGAACAACCAATGGAGGTCGCGCATAGGCTGGCATCTTTGTTGAACCAAAGCTATTGCCCCAATACCAGCTGATTGCTATGAGCGAAACCTCCGAGATTTCAACCAACGAACAAGACCGTTACACCGTGCCCGCTCTGGACCGAGGACTGCGCCTGCTGGCCTGCTTTGGCCCGGCGCAACCGGTCTGGAGCGCACCCGAGCTGGCGCGCAGCCTCGAGCTGCCGCGCTCCACGGTGTTTCGCATGTTGACCACGCTTGAAAACTCGGGGTATCTGCAGCGCAGCGGCACCGAATACCGGCTCGGTCTGGCCGTGCTGCGCCTGGGCTATGACTACCTGTCCACCCAGCCGCTGGCGCAACTGGCCGAGCCTGTGCTGCAGGCCTTGTGCGATGAGCTGGGCATGACCAGCAATCTTGCATTGCGCGACGGCACTTCCGTGGTCTATGTGGCACGCGTCACTCCGTCCGGAGCATTCCAGGGCGCTGTGCGCGTGGGTTCGCGTCTGCCGGCGCATGCGACGGTGCTGGGACGAGCCCTGTTGCATGACATGGACGGCGCGCAGCTGCGCTCGGTGTTTGGAGGCGAGGAACTGCCCCAGTTCTCCGAGAGCACGCCGCGCAATATCGACGAGCTGCTGCGCCTGCTGGCCGAGGATCGCGAGCGTGGCTATGCCATGGGCGAGGGCTTTTACGAGCCTGGCGTTTCGAGTATTGCAGCGCCGGTGCGCGCCGCAGACGGGCGGGTGGTTGCGGGGTTGGCCATGGCCATTCCGTTTACCGAGCTGGGGCCCGAAAAAACCCAGCTCTGGGTGCAGAAGGTGCAGCAGGCGGCAGAGACTCTGTCCGCTCATTTGCGCCAGCAGCACCCGGACCATTTGCGCTGACCCCGATCACGCCGGGCCAGCGCATTTTTCAGGAGGCTAGAGATGAAAAATATTGCTTTGATTGGCTGCGGCGCGATTGGCTCCAGTGTGCTGGAGCTTTTGAGCGGAGATACCCGATTGCAGGTGGGCTGGGTACTGGTTCCCGAGATCACGCCAGCCGTGCGCGAGACGGCTGCCCGCCTGGCGCCACAGGCGCAGCTGCTGCAGGCCCTGCCCGGCGATGCGGTGCCGGATCTTCTCGTGGAATGCGCGGGTCATGCAGCCATCGAGGAGCATGTGCTGCCGGCGCTGGCGCGTGGCATTCCTGCGGTCATCGCATCCATAGGCGCCTTGAGCGCACCGGGCATGGCCGATCGCGTACAGGCTGCGGCCGAGGCCGGCAAGACGCAGGCCCAACTGTTGTCGGGCGCCATAGGCGGCATTGATGCCCTGGCTGCGGCGCGCGTGGGCGGCCTGGAGACGGTGCTCTACACGGGCCGCAAGCCGCCCAAGGCATGGAGCGGCACCCCGGCCGAGCAGGTCTGCGATCTGGACGGCCTGACCGAGGCCTTCTGCATTTTCGAGGGCTCGGCGCGCGAGGCCGCACAGCTCTATCCCAAGAATGCGAATGTGGCGGCCACCTTGTCGCTGGCCGGACTGGGGCTGGACAAGACCATGGTGCGTCTGTTTGCCGATCCTGGCGTTCAGGAGAACGTGCACCAGGTCGAGGCGCGGGGCGCTTTCGGCGCCATGGAACTGACCATGCGCGGCAAGCCTCTGGCGGCCAATCCCAAGACCTCGGCGCTGACCGTGTACAGCGTGGTGCGCGCCGTGCTCAACAACGTGGCGCCGCTGGCCATCTGATCCGGCGTCAGGCCATTGGCGTCATGCACACCGTTGGCTCTGGCACCCCTCTTGCTTGTTGTTGCAAGCCTGCAAGCAGACCTTCCCACTTCAGCATGGTGTCACGCCTGTGCGAATTTTTCCTTGCGTATCGTCAAACAGGGTGCGCATCGAACATCGGCCGGCTTGACACCTCCACCCTCTGGAACCCTCATGCAACGCTCCGACTTTCTCAAATCCTGCCTGGCGCTGGCCAGCGTCCTGGCCCTGCCCGTCGCCCATGCGGCGACTGCCGCCGAACAACTGTCCAGCGGTCAGTTCACCATCATTGCGCCATTCCCCGCCGGCGGAGCGGTGGACATCCTGTCCCGCATCCTGGCCACGGGCCTGACTGAGGAGTACAAGCAGGCCTCCATCGTCGACAACCGCCCCGGTGCCAACGGCAATATCGGCATCGACATGGTCAAGCGCGCCAAGCCCGATGGCCATACGCTGCTGGTCGTGCCTCAGGGCAATCTGACCATCAATCCCACGCTGATGCCCAAGCTGCCCTACAACGTGTTCGGCGACTTCGTGCCCGTGGCCTCCATGGGGCGTGCGGCCAATGTCATCGTCGTCAATCCCCAGGTACCGGCCAAGACCATCCAGGAGCTGGTGGCACTGTCCAAGTCCAAGCCCAACTCCATCAGCTACGCCTCGCCCGGCGTGGGCTCCAGCCTGCACCTGGCTGGCGAGTTGTTCAAGGACAAGTCGGGTGCCGACATCATGCACGTGGCCTACAAGGGCTCGGGGCAGGGCCTGAACGATGCCCTGGGCGGTACCATCCCCATGCTGATCGCCAACATGCCCACCGTGCTGCCCCATGTGCAGTCGGGCAAGCTGCGCGCCCTGGCCGTGACCGATGCCACGCGCTCGAGCTTCCTGCCCAATGTGCCGACACTGGCCGAGGCTGGTGTTCCGGGTATTGCCGTTTCGTCCTGGTATGGCGTGCTGGCTCCGAAGAACACACCGCCCGAAGTGGTCAAGCAGCTGGCCGAGGACATCGACAAGGTCATGAAGACCCAGGCCGCGCAGAACCAGCTCAAGGCCCAGGGCATGACCCCCTGGGTGGTCAAGGGCGATGCCTTTGGCGAGCTGATCCGCAAGGAGACCGTGCTGTGGGCGCCCGTGGTCAAGAGCCACAATATCGTGGCGCAGTAAACCGTCATGCTCTAATCGCGCCTCTTGCGCTTCCCACAAAAGCGGCCCAGTGCCGCTTTTGTGCTTTCTTTTGTGCTTTCACCAGGGCCTAGAGGCCCATGTTCGGAGTATCCCCATCCATGACGCTTGCCATTCTCAGCGCTCTTGCCGAAGAACAACACGGCCTGGTCGACGCCATGCAGGACATGCAGTGCCTGCGCCATGCCGGGCGCGACTTCTGGCTGGGCCGGCTGCACGGGCATGAGGTGGTGTGTGCGCTGTCGGGCATAGGCAAGGTGGCCGCCGCCACCACCACCGCCGCGCTGATCGAGCGCTTTGGCGTGCGCGGCATTCTGTTCACCGGAGTGGCCGGCGGCATCGGCGCGGACGTGAACGTGGGCGATGTGGTGATCGCGCGGAGTTTTTTACAGCATGACATGGATGCCTCGCCGATCTTTCCGCGCTGGCAGTTGCCCGGCTACGGTCGCAGCACCCTGGCCTGCGACGAGGCGGCGACGGACCGACTGGTGCAGGCCGCCGACTCGGCGCTGCGCTCGGGCATTGTGGCCTCGTATGCTTCGGCCCGCGTCCATGAGGGCCTGATTGCCAGCGGCGATCAGTTTGTCAGCTCGCGCCAGGCCAGCGCACAGCTCAGAGCCGATCTGGAGGCCGCCGGCCATGCCGTGCTGGCCGTGGAGATGGAGGGCGCTGCCGTGGCCCAGACCTGCCTGGATTACGGCACGCCGTTTACCGCAATGCGCACCATCTCGGACCGGGCGGACGACAGCGCCCATGTGGATTTTTCGGATTTCGTGCGCACCGTGGCAAGCCGCTACGCGCAACGCGTGGTGCTGGATTTTCTGCGCCTGACGCCCGTGAAGAAGCAGGCTGTTTGCTAATCTTTTGATAGATGTAAGCGATTGATAAATATGAGTTTTAAGGTGTTTTAAGCCTGAAATTATTCATTGATGGTCGCTATAAGCTATTGATATTGATGACTTCGATCCAGCCTGCCGACAACTGCAGACTGGATACCTTCTGTTGCCCCGTTTTCCTTTCAACCGCGCTTGTCGCGGTTTTTTTACGCCCGTATGTCGCTGTGGTGTGCTGACTACGGGTTTTTCCGGGTATTGACTCAAAAGAAGCTCACTAAACTGCAGTCTTGTTTCAAGAAAAAAGTGTCATTTCATATTTGAAACAAACAAGGTTTAAGATGACCCTCAACACCATGCCTTCCACCGGTCAGCTCGCTGGGCGCCGGATCCTTGTGACCGGCGCTGCCCGCGGCCTGGGTTTTGCTTTTGCGCAGACGCTGTGCCAACAGGGGGCACAGCTCGTCTTGGCCGATCTGCGTGCCGAATTGCTGAGCGAAGCCGTAGCCAGGCTGCGCGCCATGGGTTTCGAGGCTCATGGCATCGCCTTTGATGCGAGCAACCCGGTCTCCATAGAACAGTGCGCACAGCAGGCCGTGCAGACCCTCGGCGGCCTCGACGGTCTGGTCAACAACGCGGCCGTGACGGACTCCGGCGGCAAGGGCATGGACGACATCGCCCTGGAAAAGTGGGATCAGGTGATGAACGTCAATGTGCGTGGTGTCTGGCTGATGACCCGTGCCTGCCGTGCGGCGCTCAAGGACAGCGGGCGCGGCGCCATCGTCAACCTGGCCTCCGACACTGCCATGTGGGGCGCTCCCAACCTGATGGCCTATGTGGCCAGCAAGGGCGCCGTGATGGCCATGACGCGCTCCATGGCGCGCGAGCTGGGCGCGGATGCCATCACCATCAATGCCGTGGCTCCGGGTCTGGTGCTGGTCGAGGCCACCGAGTACGTGCCCGAGCATCGCCACCGCCTCTACATCGACCAGCGCGCGCTGCAGCGCGAGCAGGGCCCCGAGGACGTCTCGGGTGCCGTGTCCTATCTGCTGTCGGACGGCGCGCGCTTCGTGACGGGCCAGGTGCTGCCCGTCAACGGCGGCTTCGTCATGAACTGAGCACCCCATGAGCGACAACGACAACGTCTCCGCCGACGGCGGCTCCGACAAGTACATGGTGCCCGCGCTGGAGCGCGGCCTGCGCCTGCTGCAGGAGTTCGGCCGCGGCAATGCCACGCTGGGCGCTCCCGAGCTGGCGCGCCGCCTGCAGCTGCCGCGCGCCACGGTGTTCCGCATGCTCAACACGCTGGAGAGCATGGGTTTTCTGCAGCGCGCCGAGGGCGGCAACGATTACCGGCTGGGCCTGTCCGTGCTGCGTCTGGGCTTCGAGTTCCTGTCCTCCATGGACCTGACCGAGCTGGGCCAGCCCGTGATCGCGCGGCTGTGCGAGGCAATCCGATTCCCCTGCAACATCGTGGTGCGAGACGGCCGCTACATCGTCTATGTGGCCAAGGTCACGCCGCCGACACCGCTGACCAGCTCGGTGCGCGTGGGCACGCGGCTGCCCGCCCATGCCACGCTGCTGGGTCGCATCCTGCTGGCCGACCTGTCGCTGCCGGAGCTGCGCGACCTCTATCCCGAAGAGCAACTGGAAGGCCATTCGCCCAATACGCCCAGGACCGTGATCGAGCTCTTCGACCTGGTTCAGTCCGATCGCGAGCGTGGCCATGTAGCCGGTGCGGGCTTCTACGAAAGCTCGATCTCCACCATCGCGGCGCCCGTGCGCGATCACAGCGGCCGAGTCATCGCAGCCCTTGGGGTAACCCTGGCCTCGGCCCAGATCGACCTCGAGCGCCAGACGGAGCTGGTGCCGCGTGTCTGTGCGGCGGCCACCGAACTGTCGGAGCTGCTCAACTACCGGCCGCATTCCAGCGCGCAGGTTCTGTCCATCACTTCAAGGCGCGCAGGAGGCGGCCATGCATGATTTCACACTCGACGCGACGGCCGTCGTCACCGGCGGCTCTTCGGGCATAGGCCTGGCCACGGTGGAGCTGCTGCTGGCCCAGGGCGCACGCGTGGCCCTGTGCGGCCGCAATCCCGAGCGCCTGGAGCAGGCCGTCAAGCAACTGCTGGAGCGCCATCCCGAGGCCGGCGCGCGCCTGTTCGCCCAGGCTTGCGACGTGCTCGATGCCGAGCAGGTGCAGCAGTTCGCCCGCGCCAGCGAAGCGGCTCTGGGCCCGGCTTCCATCCTCGTCAACAACGCCGGTCAGGGCCGTGTCTCCACCTTCGAGAACACCAGCGACGAAGCCTGGACCGAGGAGCTGCACCTGAAGTTCTTCTCGGTGCTGCATCCCACGCGCGCCTTTCTACCGCAGCTTGAGCGCGGCGAAGGCTCGGCCATCGTCTGTGTGAACTCGCTGCTGGCTTCCCAGCCGGAGCCGCACATGGTCGCGACCTCGGCGGCGCGCGCCGGCCTCAAGAACCTGGTGCGCTCCATGGCCACCGAGTTCGCGCCCAGGGGCGTGCGCGTCAACGGCATCCTGGTCGGTCTCATCGAGTCCGGCCAGTGGCGCCGCCGCTTCGATGCCCGCGAGGACCGCAGCCAGACCTGGGAGCAGTGGAGCGCCGAGCTGGCTTGCCAGAAGTCCATTCCGCTGGGCCGCCTGGGATCACCCGCTGAAGCCGCCCGCGCCATTTTCTATCTCGCCACGCCGTTGTCGTCATACACGACCGGCAGCCATATCGATGTTTCCGGAGGCCTTTCCCGCCATGCCTAACGCAACCCAAATCACCGTCGGCGCCGTCATTGCCGAATTCCTCGAGCACTGCGACGTGAAGGCCGCCTTCGGGGTGATCTCCATTCACAACATGCCCATCCTCGACGCGATGTTTGCACGCGGCAAGCTGCGCTTTGTGATGGCACGCGGCGAGGCCGGCGCGGGCAATATGGCCGACGCCTGCGCGCGTTCCACCTCCAGCCTGGGCGTGTGCATCACCAGCACCGGCCCGGCTTCGGGCAATATCGCCGGCAGCCTGGTGGAAGCCTATACGGCCGGCACGCCGCTCTTGCACATCACGGGCCAGATCGAGACCCAGTACCTGGACAAGAAGCTGTCGTACATCCACGAGGCGCCGGATCAGCTGACCATGCTGAAGTCCGTCTCCAAGGCCGCTTTCCGCGTGCTGAGCGCCGAGACCTGCCTGTCCACGCTCAAGGCTGCGGTACAGACCGCGATGACCGCCCCCACGGGTCCGGTCAGTGTGGAGATCCCCATCGACATCCAGCAGGCGCTGATAGACATGCCCGCCGACCTGTCGCCGCTGCCGGTGGCTGTGCTGGCACCCAGCGAGGCAGCGCTCGATGCACTGGCCGAGCAGCTGGCCAAGGCCAGGCGCCCGCTGCTGTGGCTGGGCGGCGGCGCCCGCCATGCCGGCGCTGCGGTGCAGCGCCTGAAGGCCCTGGGCTTCGGTATCGTGAGCACCGGCCAGGGCCGCGGCATTGTGGCCGAGGATGACCCTGCATCTCTGGGCGCCTACAACATCCAGAAGCCCGTCGAAGCCTTCTACCAGCGCTGCGACGCCATGCTGGCCGTGGGCACGCGCCTGCGCAGCAACGAGACGCTGAAGTACGAACTCAAGCTGCCGCGCCCGCTGTTGCGCATCGACGTGGACGCCGCTCAGCAGGGCCGCTGCTATATGGATGACGGTTTTGTCTGCGGCGACTCGGCCCTGGCCCTGAACGGCCTGGCCGACCGCCTGGAAGCGCGCGGCTACCGGGCCGACCCCGAGCTGCTGGCCGACCTGCGCCAGGTGCACGATGAAGTCGTGGCCACCATGCGCGACGGCCTGGGCCCCTACAGCGCCCTGGTGCAGCAGCTGCAGCAGGCCGTGGGCCGCAACTTCAACTGGGTGCGCGACGTGACCGTCTCCAACAGCACCTGGGGCAACCGCGAACTGCGCTTCTTCGAGTCCAACGCCGGCGTGCACGCCACGGGTGGCGGCATCGGCATGGGCATGCCCATGGCCATCGGTGCAGCCATCGGCGCGGCCGAAAGCGGCTCGGGCCGCAAGACCCTGGGCCTGGCCGGCGACGGCGGCTTCATCCTGAACCTGGGCGAGCTCGCCACTCTGGTGCAGGAAGAGTGCGACACCATGATCGTGCTGATGAACGACCAGCGCTATGGCGTGATCCAGAACATCCAGGACGCCTCTTACGGCGGCCGCCGCTGCTATGTGGAGCTGCACACGCCCGACTACGCCCAGCTGTGCGCGTCCATCAAGCTGCCCCATGCCCGCGTGAGCCATCTCGACGAGCTGCCCGCTGTGCTCGAAGGCGCCTGGGGCAAGAAGGGGCCCTTCCTGCTCGAGATCGACATGCGCGCCATCGGCAGCTTCAAGACCACGTTCTCGGGCCCGCCGGTGAACAAGCTGGACCAGATCCCGGCCACCACCAAGGCTCAGTGAGGAGTTTCACCATGTCCAAGCTAGAACTGCTCCCCATCAATATCGCCGGCGAATGGCGCCTGGGCGGCGGTGACGAATCCGCCACGCTGTACCCCGCGACCGGCGAGGTGGTGGGCCGTCTGCGCGCCCCCAGCCTGGCCGATGTGCAAGAGGCCATAGAGAAGGCCGATCACGCCTTCCGCACCAGCGGCTGGGCCCAGAAGAAGCCCCATGAGCGCGCCGCTGTGTTGCACCGCGTGGCCCAGCTGATCCGCGAACGCGCCGAGCCTCTGGCCCAGCTGCAGCGCCTCGATAACGGCAAGCCCATCAGCGAGACGCGCGCTCTGGTGGCCAGCGCCGCCGGCACCTTCCAGTTCTTCGCGGCGGCCTGCGAGACCATGGAAGAGACCATCACGCCCTCGCGTGGCGACTTCATGACCATGAGCGTCTACGAGCCCATGGGCGTGGTCGCGGCCATCACGCCGTGGAACTCGCCCATCGCCAGCGAGGCGCAGAAGCTTGCCCCCGCGCTGGCGGCCGGCAACGCGGTGGTCGTCAAGCCTGCCGAAGCCACGCCGCTGCTGGCACTGGAGCTGGCGAAGATCTGCGAGGAAGCGGGTGTTCCGAAGGGCATCGTCAGCGTGCTGCCCGGCCGAGGCTCGGTGATCGGCGACGCCATCACCAAGCACCCGCTGGTCAAGCGCGTGTCCTTCACGGGCGGTACCTCCACCGGCAAGCACATCGCCCGCATCGCGGCCGACAAGATGATGCCTGTCTCGCTGGAGCTGGGCGGAAAGTCGGCCACCATGGTGCTGGAAGACGCCGACCTTGACCACGCCGTCAACGGCGTGCTCTACGGCATCTTCAGCTCCTCGGGCGAGTCCTGCATAGCGGGCTCGCGCCTGTTCGTGGCGCGCAAGCTCTATGGCGACTTCATGGAGCGCTTGACTGCCAAGGCCGCCGCGCTTCGCGTGGGCGACCCGGCCGACGAACGCACCCAGATGGGCCCGCTGATCACCGCCAAGCACCGCGAATCCATAGAGAGCTATGTGCAGCTGGGCCTGTCCGAAGGCGGCCGGCTGCGCACCGGCGGCCATCGCCCGGAGGGAGCGCTGTACGAGCGCGGCTACTACTACCGCCCGACCATCCTCGAAGGCGTGAGCAATAACGACCAGATCTGCCAGCAGGAGATCTTCGGCCCCGTGCTCGTGGCCATGCCCTTCGATGACGAAGAGGCCTTGCTCGAGCAGGCCAACGACAGCGTCTACGCGCTGGCCGCCGGCATCTGGACACGCGACTACAAGGCCGCGTGGCGCATAGGCCGCGCGGTGCAGGCCGGCACCGTGTGGATCAACACCTACAAGCAGTTCTCCATCTCCACGCCCTTCGGTGGCTGGCGCGACAGCGGCCTGGGCCGTGAAAAAGGCCGTCTGGGCATACAGCAGTACATGGAGCAGAAAAGCATGTACTGGGGTTTGAACGAGAGCCCCATTGCTTGGGCGAATTGAGATGCAACACCCCCTGAGTCGCTTCGCGCCTTCCCCCTCTCTCGCTGCGCGGGAGGGGGACGACACCTTCGCTGCGGGGCGGCCCTTGCTCGGCGTCCGCCGATGGGTCGCGCCGGTTGCAGGCGATGTGGGCAGCGCATGGCGCGTGATCGGGTAAAGAAAGGATTTTTTATGAGCGTACTGGGCATTGACGAAATCAGCTACGGCGCCGACGACCTGGCGGCCTGCCGCCAGTTCTTCCTCGACTGGGGCCTGAGCCTGGCCGAGGAGCAGGCCGACCGGCTGGTGTTCGAGACACTCAACGGCTGCCGCGTGATCGTGGCCGCCACCAATCACCCCGATCTGCCGCCCGCCATCGAGCCCGGCCCCACGCTGCGCGAAGTGGTCTGGGGCGTGGAAAGCGAAGCCGACCTGGCTTTGTATGCAGATCGCATCCGCGCGCTTCCAGGCTTCGTCCAGGGCAATGGCCGCATCGGCTGCACCGACCCCAACGGCCTGGCCGTGCGCCTGCAGCTCACGCAAAAGCGCGATGTGCAGATGCAAAGCGCCGAGTACAACACCTGGGATCGCAAGGGCCGCATCAACCAGGCCAGCCCGGCCTATGAGCGCGCCCAGCCCATCGAGGTCGGCCATGTGGTGTTCTTCGTCAAGGACGTGCAGGCCTGCGAGCGCTTCTATGTGGAGAACTTCGGCTTTGCGGCCTCGGACCGCTATCCCGAGCGTGGCGCTTTTCTGCGCACCGCGCCCGATGGCGGCCACCACGACATCTTTTTGCTGCAGCGCCCCGACAAGCATGCGGGCCTGAACCATGTGGCCTTCACCGTGCGCGACATCCACGAAGTCTTCGGCGGCGGCATGCATATCTCGCGCTGCGGCTGGGACACCCAGCTCGGCCCGGGTCGCCATCCCGTGTCCTCGGCCTATTTCTGGTACTTCAAGAATCCGGCCGGCGCCCTGGTCGAGTACTACGCCGACGAGGACCAGCTGACTGCCGACTGGCAGCCGCGCGAGTTCGAGCCCGGTCCGACGGTGTTTGCCGAATGGGCCATCGACGGCGGCATTGACGGCAACACCCGACGCCAGAAGGGCGCGGGCGCCGCCGACGGCAAGTTCCTGACCGACAAGAAGCATTAAGAGGCATTGGCAGCGTCGGCTGGCCGGCATCCCTCCCACCACGATTCCACAACCCCACGGGCTATTCCATGAAGAACATTCGTCGCCAGGTAGTTATCTCTGCTGCATTGCTGGCTGCAGCCCAGATGTCCGGTTCCGCGCTGGCGCAAGCTTATCCGAGCAAGCCCATCACCATCGTCGTGGCCTATCCGGCCGGCGGCGATACCGATGCCATGGCGCGCCTGTATGCAGAGAAGCTGGGCCAGCGACTGGGCCAGCCCGTGGTGGTGGACAACCGGCCCGGTGCCAGCGGCACCATCGGCACCGTGCATGTGGCCAAGGCCGCGCCCGACGGCTACACCTTGCTGCTGGCGCCCAATACCTTTGCCATCGCGCAGTTCGTGCTCAAGACCAACGCGGGTTCGAGCTACGACGTGCTCGGCGGCTTCACGCCCATCGTGCAGACCAGCGTGCAGCCCATGTTCGTGGCTGCCAGCCAGGGATCGGGCATCAAGGACATCAAGACCCTGGCGAGCCAGGGCAAGCGCGACGGTCTGACCTATGCCAGCCCGGGCAGCGGCTCGCCCATGCACATCCTGGGCGAGATGTTCAACAAGGCCGCTGGCACCAAGCTGTCCCACATTCCCTACAAGGGCGTGGCCCCCGCAGTCAACGACCTGATCGGCGGCCATGTTCCCACGACCTTCATGACCTGGGGCCCCATCGCGCCCTATGCGGGCGGCAAGGTCAACGTGCTGGCCGTGGCCGATGCCCAGCGCAGCCCGCTGGCACCGAATGTGCCCACGCTGGCCGAGCAGGGCGTCAAGGACGTGGAAGTGTCGGCATGGCAGGGCCTGTTCGGTCCCAAGGGCATGAAGCCCGAGACCGTCAAGCTGCTGAACACCCACCTCAATGAAATTCTGAAGATGCCCGATGTGGTCAGCAAGATGGCTGCCTTCGGCGCCCTGCCTGCGGGCGGCGAGCCGGCACGTCTGGAAAAGACCAGCGCTGCCGACTACAACCGCTTCGGCAAGCTCATCAAGGACCTGGATATCCGGGCTGACTAAATGACCTACCCCCTGAGTCGCTTCGCGCCTTTCCGTTGCACGGCGCCCGACACCCTCGGTGCGGGGCGGCGCGGCCGGCCCAGGCCCTTCCTCGGTGTCCCTGAGGTCGGGCCGCGCCAGTTTCACGCGATATGGGTGGCGGGCGACGCTCCGGGCAATGAAGCAGAACCACGATTCAAGACAGTTTTTGAAGGAGAGAACCATGGCCGCTGATCGATATCTCGAGCCGCATCAGGCGCGCGAGCGCGCCTCCACCCTGTTTGAAGACCTGCTGGGCGACTCCATTGAGCGTGCCTTTGGCGAAGGCGTGCAGACGCTGCCCGAGCTGGTGGCCTACATCAACCGCAGCGGCCCCGCCGGCGCGAACGGCGAGCCCTGGACCGAAGACAGCTTTCAGGCGCTGATGGCCCGTCTGGGCTACTGAGACAGAACAGGAGTACTCCATGAACGTACAAACCATCACCATCGATCCGGTGGACCGTCTGCTCAACACGGGTCTGAAGAACCTCTGGTATGCGGTCTGCCCTTCCGGTTTCGTCAAGACCGAGCCCGTCTCGCTGCGCCGCTTCGGCCGCAAGATCGCGCTGTGGCGCGATGCTGCCGGCCAGGTCCATGCGCTGGAAGACCATTGCCCGCACCGCGGCGCGCCGCTGTCCCAGGGCGTGATCCTGGGCGACCGCCTGGCCTGCCCCTACCACGGCGTGGAAGTGCGCTGCGACGGCACCGTGACCAAGGTGCCTGGCAGCCCCGGCTGCAAGCTCGAAGGCTCGCGCGCCGCGCTGGCCTTCCATGTGCGCGAGATGCATGGCGCGATCTTTCTCTACAACAGCGACAAGCATGTGGACGAGGCGCCCGAGTTCAGCCTGCCCGAGGAACTGAGCTCGCCCGAGTACTCGAACTTCCTGTGCTATGCCGAGTGGCGCAGCGACTACCGCTACGCGCTGGACAACGTCATGGATCCCATGCACGGCACCTTCCTGCACAAGCAGTCGCACTCCATGGCCGAGGGCGACAGCAAGGCCAGCTTCCAGGTGCGTGATACCGATCACGGCTTTGTGTTCGAGAAGGTCGGCCAGCGCGGTGTGAACTTCGACTGGACCGAATACGGTGAAACCGGCGCGCAGTGGATGCGCCTGGAGATCCCCTATCCCAAGACCGGCGGTCCCGGCGGCAACTTCGCCATCGTGGCCTGTGTCACGCCCATCAGCGCCGACCTGTGCTCCGTGTTCTTCTGGCGTGCACGCAAGGTGCAGGGCTGGATGCGCGACACCTGGCGTTTCCTCTACCGCAACCGCCTCGAGGCGCGCCACTGGGCCGTGCTCGAGCAGGACCGCATCATGATGGAGCAGATGGAGGCCGACGCCAACGAGCGCGAGAACCTCTACCAGCACGACATCGGCCTGGTACGCCTGCGCCGTCACCTGCGTCGCCAGGCCCAGGAACAGATCGACGAAGGCATCGCATCATGAGCAACAGCTTGCAGGCCTTTGTGCACACGCTGCGCTTCGAGGCCCAGGACACCATCAGCGTGGAGCTGCGCCCGGTCGATGGCGGCGAGTTCCCGGCTTTCACGGCCGGCTCGCACATCGACCTGCACCTGCCCAACGGGCTGGTGCGCAGCTATTCCCTGTCCAACGACAGCAGCGAGCGCCACCGCTACGTGGTCGGCGTGCTGCGCGACCGCGCCAGCCGCGGCGGCTCGCGCTGCGTGCACGAGTCGCTGCGCGTGGGTATGCCCATCACCATCTCCGAGCCGCGCAATCACTTCGCGCTCGACGAGGCAGCGACGCATTCGGTGCTGGTGGCCGGCGGTATAGGCATCACGCCCATGCTGTGCATGGCACGCCGACTCAAGGCCCTGGGGCATTCGTTTGAGATGCTGTACTTTGCGCGTGAGCGCAAGAGCGCGGCCTTTCTGGCCGAGCTGCAGGCCCTGGGCATGCCGCTGCATCTGCACTTCGATGCGGAAGCGGGCGGACCGCCCGACCTGAAGGCATTGCTGGCGCAGCGCGCACCCGATGCGGGCCTGCACCACTATTCCTGCGGCCCGACGCCCATGCTCGACGCTTTCGAGAAGTTCTGCGCCGAGCTCGGCCATGCCAACGCCCACATCGAGCGCTTCACGCCGGTGGAAGTCAAGGCATCGTCCGATGCGCGCAGCAACTACACGGTGGAGCTCAAGCGCAGCGGCCGCTTCATCGAGATCACGCCCGAGAAATCCCTGCTGGACACGCTGCTGGACGCCGGTGTCGATGTGGACCACAGCTGCTGCGAAGGGGTCTGCGGCTCCTGCGAGACCCGCGTGCTGGAAGGTGTGCCCGACCACCGCGACTCGGTGCTCAGCCCCAAGGAGCGCGCCGGCAACAAGGTCATGATGGTCTGCGTCTCCGGCTGCAAGAGCGAGCGCCTGGTCCTGGATATCTGAGCCGCTACATCAGACCTGCGAAAAACCACCACCCCTAGAGGAGACAAATCATGAAATCCATCCATACGCCGGCCATCGGCGTGGCGCTAGCCTGCCTGGCGTCTTTGCCCGGTGCCGCTTCGGCACAGTCCAAGGTCGAGCTTTTCGGCGTCGTCGACGTCGGCGTTGCCCATCTGGGCGGCTCGGGAGCCTCCAAGACCGGTCTTTCCACAGGCGGTGCCAACATCAGCCGCCTGGGCTTTCGAGGCACAGAGGACCTGGGCGGCGGCCTGAAGGCGGGATTCTGGCTCGAGGCCGGCCTGGATGTGGACAGCGGCGCGGGCAAGGCCACGGGCGGCGGCCTGAACTTCAACCGCCGCTCCACCGTCAGCCTGATGGGCAACTGGGGCGAGGTGCGCCTGGGGCGCGACGATTCGGCGACCTTTCTGAACACGCTGATCTTCGATCCCTTCCTGACAAACGGCGTGGGCGGCACGGGTGCCTTCACCATGCTGGGCATTCCGGGCGTTCCCTCGACCGGCGGTGCACCCATACAGATCAGCAATGCCGTGAGCTATTTCCTGCCCCAGAACCTGGGCGGCTTCTACGGTCAGGCCCAACTGGCATTCGGCGAGCAGCCCAGCGGCGCACCCAACAAGCGCGAGGGTGACTATCGCGGCCTGCGCCTGGGCTACCGCCAGGGGGCGTTCAACGGCGCGCTGGCCACGGGCCGGCTCTACGGCAACACCAGCGACACCAATCTGACGGCGAACAACGTAGGCCTGTCCTACGACTTCGGCGTGGCCAAGCCCATGCTGCTGTGGGCCTCGGAAAAGCGCGGCGGCACCAAGATCACGGCCGTGCAGCTGGGCGTGACCGCTCCCGTGGGCAATGGCGAGGCCCGTGCCTCCTTCGGCCACTACAACCTGTCCGGCAGCAATGCGGACTGGAACAAGATCAGCGTGGGCTATGGCTACAACCTCTCCAAGCGCACCCAGGTCTACGGCACTTATGCCTTCCTGAAGAACAAGGGCTCGGCGGCGAAGTCCATCGGCGTGCAGGGGCTGAGCGCTCCCGGCACCACGCCGGGCGGCAACTCCAACGGCCTGGAACTGGGCATCCGCCACTTCTTCTGATCCTGCCCCGTCGGGCCGGCATGGGCCGGCCCCGGGGTTTCGGCGGCAGCACGGCTGCCGTACCGCGCGCCCGCCAGGACGTGCGCCCTGGCGGGGCCGGCGGGTGCCGGTCCCGGCTTTTCTCTCTCTCAACGCTAGCCGGACTCCTATCATGAAAGACTCACGCTCGTTGCGCTGGTGGGGCGTGGTCACGCTGTTCGTGATCGTCGCCATTTCCTACGTGGACCGGATCAATATCTCGGTCCTCATCACCGATCACGACTTTCTGTCGCACATCGGCCTCACCCCTGACGACCGAACGCGCCAGGGCCTGCTGGCCACGGCCTTCATGGTCGGCTACGGTGTTTCGTCCTTTGTGCTCACGCCGTTCTGCGCGGCGCTGTTCGGCGTGCGCCGCAGCCTGTTTGCCGGCTTGCTGCTATGGGGTGTGGTGACTTTTCTGTCGCCGGCCATGAACAGCTACGGCTTGCTGCTGGCATCGCGCATTCTGCTGGGCGTGTCCGAGGGGCCTTTGTTCTCGCTGGCAGGCAGCTACATCAAGGCGCATTTCGAGAGCCGCGAGAACGGCAAGCCCAACTCCCTGGTCAATATGGGCACCGGACTGGGCCTGGCGGTGGGCTATCCCTTCGTCGGCTACCTGGTCGTGGGCCACAACTGGGAGACCTCGTTCCATGTGCTGGGCCTGATCAACGTGTTGCTGGGCGTTCCGCTGGTCTGGGCCTTTGTGCGCATGCCCAAGGTGGAGACCGGCATGCCCAAGCCCCAGTCGGTGGGCGAGGCCGTGGGCCAGGTCGGCCAGATCGTGCGCGGTGCCATGCACACGCGCTATCTGTGGCTGATCACCATTCTCACGGCGGCCTTTCTGTCCTATCTCTGGGGCAGCAGCAATTGGCTGCCCGCCTATCTCAAGGAGTCGCGCGGCTTTTCCATGCGCGAGATGGGCTGGTTGGCTTCGCTGCCGCAATATGCGAGCGTGGCGGCGGTCTTCGTCGGCGGCATGATCATCGATCGCATCGCGCGCCGCCAGGTGCCGCTGATCTTTGTTTTCGGTAGCCTGGGCGTGGCGATTGCAGTGTGGCTGGCCATCCATATGGAAGACCGCTATGCAGCGGCCTATTGCCTGATTGCCGCCAACTTCTGCTGGGGACTGATGAGCCCGGCCATTCCGAGCACCGTGCAGCATTGCGCGCGGCCCGAGCATGTGGCCAGCGCCTATGGCGTGGTCAATGGTGCGGGCAGTCTGGTCGCGGGCTTCATGCCGGCCATCATGGGTGCGGTGATAGGTGCGCTGTCGGCCCGCGGCGGCGTGGCGGCGGGATTCTTTGCGGGCTTCGCGGCGCTGATAGGCACGCAGGTGATCGTGATGCTGTGCGGCATCGTGCTCTGGGTGCGCGAGCGCGGTGAGGGTAGTGCAGCGTAAGCTACCCTCACCTATTCAGTGGAAGCAGTCTCAGATCATCCTGACTTATGCATCTGTGATGCTGCTCAGACGATAGCTTCTGCAGTGCAGTGACCTTGTCTCTGCGACCTGTGGATTTTCAGTCCTGGGCCTGCGCTTGACTTCATCCCATGCGTGCATGGGACAGGGCTGAGGTGGACTGCGTCAATGCACTTGGTCCTTGGCGCTGGCAGACTGGAACTGCGGTAATGAGCGATGACGAACATCGCATTCAGCGCGTCCGCGACCATGTGGAACAAGCGCGCGAACTCATCGAACTGGGATGCAAGAGGCAGTCCCGTCGGCATGCGACCGGGACCAGCGCAAAGCTGCCTCCATGAGCGGTTTGTGTGCCATACAACGATCACCTGTGCATCCTGACCCTGGCGCAGCGTCAGCGTGGCCCGGCGCCGGGCAGTAACTGAGGGCGGTGCTTCTGCCGCTGCGGGGCCATAGTCGTGAGCGGACCGCTGCCTGGATGCAACGGGAGGGCGGTGGCGATCTCGGCGAGGTATCCAGGAGAACCCTATTGCACAACGCCTAAGAACTACTTAGTCTTCGTTTCTGAATATTTCAAATATATTTGCAGTCTATTTAAAGGCGAAGTATTTCACCGCTCATCTGGATTCCGTGCGCTGATGCAGCGTGCGTTATCCCAAAAACGGTTTCATGCAACGTACTTGCGCGGAACTGAAGGCGGTGTTCTTAGGTGGTTTTTTACAAGGGTAGTTTTATGGAAACGAACATCTTTACCGGCACCATTCCTGCACTCATGACTCCATGCACCGCACAAGGCACGCCAGATTACGACGCGCTGGTCACCATGGGCAAAGAGCTCATGGCCGCAGGCATGAGCGCTGTTGTGTATTGCGGATCCATGGGGGATTGGCCTCTTCTCACGGCAGAGCAACGCCAAGAGGGCGTGGCCAGGCTGGTGGCCGCAGGTATCCCGACCATTGTGGGGACCGGCGCGGTGAACTCGAAAGAAGCCGTGGCTCATGCCGCCCACGCTGCGAAAGTGGGAGCACAGGGGTTGATGGTGATTCCTCGGGTGTTGTCGCGCGGCACTTCCCTGGCTGCGCAGAAAGCCCACTTCACTGCTATTTTGGAAGCCGCCCCGAAGCTGCCGGCCGTGATCTACAACAGCCCACACTACGGCTTTGCAACTCGCGCCGACATGTTCTTTGAGCTGCGCGCCAAGTACTCCAACCTGATCGGCTTCAAGGAGTTCGGTGGTGCAGAAGGCCTGCGTTATGCCGCAGAGCACATCACCTCGAAAGACAACGACGTCACATTGATGGCGGGTGTCGACACCCAGGTGTTCTATGGTTTTGTGAATTGCGGTGCGACGGGTTGCATTACGGGCATTGGCAATGCACTACCCAAGGAAGTTCTGCTCCTGGTTGAGCTGAGCAAAAAAGCAGCCCAGGGGGATGTCGTTGCTCGGCGTCAAGCTCAGGAGTTGGATGCTGCACTGGCCGTGCTGTCGTCCTTTGACGAAGGCACGGATCTGGTTCTGTACTACAAGCACCTGCTGGTCCTCAACGGCAAGAAGGAGTACACGCTGCACTTCAATGCAAGCGATGTATTGACCGACTCACAACGCCGGTATGCCGAATCCCAGTATCAACTCTTTCGCAACTGGTATGCCGCCTGGTCCAAGGGCCTGAGTCATTGATCCAGCGTGAGTCAGCTCCCCGTGGGGAGCTTTTTTTGGGGCATCGATCCAGATCGGAAGCTTGCATCTTCCAGGAACCAGGGTTAGCAGTTTCGCCGGGTTTCCAGGCAAACACCTATTGGATCAATTGAAAAAACTTCTAATATATTTAATATATTTTTAAGATGTATTCAATCTTCTGCGCCTCATTTCGTCAAATCTAAAGAACCTATATGGACGATACAACCCGACCCGCTACCGCCATCAAGCAGCCGCCATGGATTGTGCGCTGGGTGCTGGATGCCTCTGATGCGCTGCTGCGCATGGAACGGTGGTTGCTCACCTTCGCGATGTGTTTTCTGACCGCACTCATTTTGCTCAATGTGGTGACACGCTACAGCGGCATGCCGCTGTACTGGGTGGATGAAGCGGCGGTGTACACCGTGGTCTGGCTCACCTTCATCGGTGCTTCGGTCATGACGCGCCTGCGACTGGATTTTGCAGTGACGATGCTCACCGATAAGCTGAGTCCTCGCAACGCGCGGCGTGCCAAGGTGATTGCCACGGTCGGAGTGCTGTTTTTTTCTTTGGCGCTCTTTGCGATGTGCTGGCGTTGGATGGATCCCATTGGTATTGCCAGCAAGGGGTTTGATGCCAAGGAATACGCGGCGGAGTCGTTTAACTTTCTCTATACCGAACACACCCAGACGCTGGAGTGGCCGGTCTGGGTGCTGCAACTGATCATGCCGATCTTCGCAGTCTGTATGAGCCTGCATGCGCTTGCCAACCTGTTGGAAGACATGAGCCTCGCACCCAAGCGCCAGCACCCTGGCTTTGCGGCAACCAACCCGGACGCGGTGAACTGACATGCTGACCTCCATTTTCTTCATCGCAATCATGATGGTGGGTGTTCCCATCGGCCTCTGTCTTTGCCTTTCGGGGATTTTTTATATCTACAACACCGAGAACACGGTGTTGCTGCAGTCCTTTCCTTCCCAGATGTTCGGGGGGGTAGACAGCTATGGCCTGATTGCCATACCGCTATTTATCTTGATCGGTGAGGTCATGAACAGCGGCGGCATTACACGCCGACTGGTGGACTTGTCGATGGCTTTTGTGGGCTCCATCAAGGGCGGGCTTGCCTATGTGAATATCCTGGCCAACATGCTGGTGTCATCCATCATTGGCTCCGCAACGGCGCAGGTGGCCATCATGTCGCAGGTGATGGTGCCGGAGATGGAGAAGCAAGGCTATGACAAGACCTTTGCTGCAGGCCTGACCGTGTATGGCGGCATGCTGGGTCCGATCATTCCGCCGTCGGTGATGTTTGTGGTCTACAGCGTGCTGGCCCAGGTCGCGGTGGGCGATATGCTGATCGCGGGCATATTGCCAGGTGTTCTGTTGACGGTGCTGTTCTTTGGAGTCATTGCCTGTATGGGCGTGATCTACAACTATCCACGAAGCCCCAAGCGAACCTTGCTCGAACGGGCCAAGACCGTGCTGGTTTCCAGTCCGACATTGTTGATTCCGCTGGTCATCGTGGGCTCCATCCTCACTGGCTTCGCCAACCCCACGGAGGCTGCTGCTGTGGGCGCGATCAGCGCAGTGTTGGTCGGTCGCTATGTGACCCGTGAATTCAAATACTCAGACCTGGGCGCGATCATGCTGCGTTCGGGCATCTACTCGGCCATCGTGCTGTTTCTGGTTGCAGCAGCGGCAGTGTTCTCGTGGTTGTTGATATACGGCAAGGTGCCTCAGATGGTCGCTGCCTGGGTGCAGACCGTAGCGCATGACCCGATTACCTTCCTGCTGTTGGTCAATGTGATTTTGCTGGTCATTGGCACGGTGATCGACGGCATTCCCGGCTTGATCATGACCGCGCCGATTCTTCTGCCCATCGCCACCGAGATCTACCACATCGACCCCCGCCACTTTGGAGTGGTGATCGTCATCAACCTGGTGCTGGGATTGATGACGCCGCCGGTGGGGCTGAGCTTCTTCGTGGCTGCAGCGGTCACTGGTGCCAAGCCGGGTCCCATGTTCGTCGTCACGTTGCCATTCTTCATCATCAGTTGCGTGGCACTTGTCATGCTCTCGCTGTTCCCCAGCTTGTCGTTGGGCCTGCTGAACTGATCCGATTCTTCGCCCTGCTTCGCCTTTCCCTCTACGGAGTTTTTCATGACACTCAATCGACGCCACTTTCTTCAGACCACGGCTGTTGCCGCTGCTCCACTGGCCTTTGTGACGCCTTCGCGTGCGGCTGCGGCCAAGGAACTGCGCTTAGGCGTCATCACGCCTGCTGGGCATTCGTGGAATCGCGCGGCGGTGCAGTTTGGAGAAGCTTTGGCGAAAGAAACCAATGGCAGGCTCAAGGTGACCGTCTTTCATTCGGGTCAATTGGGTAATGAGTCGGCCATGATGCAGCAGCTGCAATCGGGTGCGCTGGACATGGGGTGGATTCAGGCGGCAGAGCTGGGAACGCGTGTTCCGAGCGTAGCCTCGATCAACGCGCCATATCTTGTCCGATCCACTGCTGCTGTAGCGAAGCTGGTCAAGACGCCTGCAGCCTTGAAATTGCTGGATGTGCTGCCGCGCGAAACCGGCTGCATCGGTTTGGGCTGGGGCATCACCGGCATGCGTGTGGTGTTCTCGAACAAGGAGATCAAGACGCCCAATGACCTCAAGGGTATGAAGCTGCGTATTAATCCGACGCCGGTTTACCGTGACTTCTACCAGTATTTCGGGGCAGCGCCGACGCCCATTCCCACACCTGCGGTGTTCGATGCCATGACCAATGGACAAGTGGATGGGCTCGAGGCGGATATAGAGCTCTCTTGGAGCCAGCGCTTTGACAAGGTGTCGAAACTGATGATGCCCATGAACGCGCTGTTCATGCCTGTGGCACCACTGTTCTCGGGTCGTATCTGGGCTACGCTGGATGGGAAGGACCGTGACCTGATTCGCCAATTGACCAGCCAGGCCTTGGACGGCCAGATCAACGATATCGTGACGACAGAGGTTGGCCTGCTGGAGAAACTCAGGAAGGAGTCGATTGTCATTCGCGATATCAATGCCTTTGACAATAAGCCTGCGATTGATGCCTTCGACAAGATCTGGCTGCCCAAAGCGCCTCAGATTGCAGAACTGCGCGCGGTGGGAGCCAAGCTCTGATTGATGATCAGGGGGCGCCGATTGGGAGGCGCCATGAATATGCACAGCAGGCCGCCCCCTGGGAGCGGTCTGCTGTTTAGCTTTCGATAATGCGTCTGGCAAAAGCTTCCAGATAGTCCATCAGGCGGTTGGCGCCGGTAATGGCGGCTGCTTCATCCCCGGTAGAGATACCCTGAGCCAGCTCCAGATGAGCAAGTGCGCCTTCAAGGATATCGCCTTCATGCTGGTAGGCATACCAAAAACGTCTGCACTGCACGATCAGAGGCGTGACGCTTTTGACTGCTGAACGGTTGCGGCTGGCAGTATGGATGATGGCATCGAGCGCATGATCCTCATGCATGTACTCTTCCAGGTTGCCGCGCTTGGCTGCAGCGACCATCTGCTTGGCACATTGGAGGATATCTTTGCGCTGCTGCACCGAGGCTCGCCGGGCAGCGCAAGCCGCCAACAGATTCTCCAGAACCCTGCGTGTCTGGATGACGTCCAGGTGCTCTGCCAGATCGATGTTGGAAACCAGTAGTCCGCGGCGCGGCTGCTGGACGATCAAGTCGATGGAGATCATGCGCAGCAATGCCTCGCGCACAGGCGTCCGGCCCATGCCAGTGCGCTCTGCCAGCTCCGCCTCCACGATGGGACTTCCAGGCTCAAGTTGCATGGTCGACAGCATGGTTTCAATGGCGTCGTAGGCAAGGTCTGCAGCACGGCGCTTCACCGTAGGCAAAGTCTTGGTTTTTGTTGCAGCGGCTTTTACACGTGCAGCTGGAGATTTCTTGGAAGTTGGCATCAAAAAAGCGTGCTGTCGCCATCGTGTCGCAAGAGCAGAGATGGCGGGGTTTTGATTATATTGATCCGATATTTAGAATACATCATGGGCTTGGCGCTTGGTGCAGCCTGTGACAAAACTCTTCATCTGGATCCTTCATCCTCAGCAGAGGCATGCGAGCATGTTCTCATGAGCCTAGTTCAACAGCTGCTGGATGTCACGCAGCAAGGGCTCGGGGATCTGCACATATCCATTGGCTAGACTGCGGCCTCTTGCAGTAAAGCGGCGTTGGGAAGGCAGGCGCGCCCCTTGGCCGGTAATACTCTCGAACAGCGTTTCAGCACGTTGACGCTCTTCGATGAAATTGCCCGGGCTGAAAAATTGGGGATCAAATGCGATAACGATTTCGCCATGACAAGGGGTTGCACCGGCACCGTCGTCGATGCGCAGGGACTCAGCACTGGTCATGTCGCCAATCAATGGCCCGGCCAGCAGCTCGATCATGGTCGACAGGGCCGAACCTTTGTAGCCGCCAAAAGTCAGCATGGCGCCTTGTTGGAGTACGGTTGTGGCATCGGTACTTGGGGCGCCTTCGGCGTCGACCCCCCAGCCTTCGGGCAGTGCGCGACCGCTTCTTTGGTAGAGCTCAATTTCACCGCGGGCCACTGCGCTGGTCGCAAAGTCAAAAATGTAGGGGTGTGCACCGACCCTGGGCCAACCAAAGGCGATCGGGTTGGTTCCGAAAACAGGTCGGCTTCCGCCCGCCGGGGCCACCCAGGAATGGCTGGGAGTCATGGCTAGGGCCGCAACGCCATGCTCGACCAAGGCTTCGATTTCGGGCCACAGGGCTGAGAAGTGATAGCAGTTGTTGATGGCCAAGGCTGCGATCCCGGTTGTCCGGACCTTCTCGAGCAGTACTTTGCTGCCCACCTCGAAAGCGAGTTGTGAGAAGCCGCGCTGTGCATCGACGGCGACGACGCCAGGTCCGCGGTCGCTGATGATGGGTATGGCATCGCGCACGACAGCGCCATGCTGGAGCGTGCGAGCGCACGATAGAACCCGGTACATGCCATGCGAATGGCACTCGTCGCGCTCTCCCGCTGTGATCACGCGCGCAATGGCTTGCGCATGTTCGGCAGACAGGCCGAGGTGGGTAAATACGCGATAGGCCAGGTTGTGCACCTCATCCAGCGTCAGTGCCGTGTGGCCTGGTTTCGATGCGGTTGTTTGAGCACTTTGGCCAGGGTGGTTCAGGTCGATGTTTGGCATGAGTTCCATGGCGTGCTCCTGTGCTTGGTTATGGACTGCTTGTTGACGTGCCCTGGTTGCGCTGAATGGCAAAGAAGCCTGTCAAGATTGATGGAAAATTTTATAAGGATAATTTAAATATATTAACAAGATACTTTATGATTTTCAAAGGCGCTCATATTCCTGACGAGATCGTGCGTTATCCAGGCGTTGCTTGCACTTCCTGGTCGGCTGGAGCTCTGCCATTCCGATCCATAAACACATTAGGAGACAAAGATGCAAATTACTGGCGAAATGCTTATCGGCGCGAGTTCGGTGCGCGGTACAGAAGGACAGCAGCAAGCGTTCGATCCCCGCATGGATCAATTCATCGCAACGCCCACGTTCGGTATGGGAGGGCAGGCCGAAGTGGACCGGGCTGCCCAGTTGGCGGCGCAGGCATTTGATCCCTACCGTCAACTGTCGCTTGCCAAGCGTGCAGAATTTCTGGAGCTGATTGCCGACAACATCATGGCTTTGGGCGATGCCCTGATCGAGCGCGCCATGGCCGAAAGCGGCCTGCCGATGGTGCGCCTGCAAGGCGAGCGTGGGCGCACGGTTGGACAGTTGCGGCTGTTTGCCAAGGTGGTGCGCGATGGCCGTTTTATGAGCCCCGCCATCGACCACGCACAGCCCGAGCGCACGCCGCTGCCACGTGCCGACCTGCGCCTGGCCAAGATGGCACTGGGCCCGGTGGCTGTGTTCGGTGCGAGCAATTTTCCGCTGGCGTTCTCGGTGGCAGGGGGCGATACGGCGTCGGCCTTGGCTGCCGGTGCCCCTGTGGTCGTCAAGGCCCACAGCGCCCATCTAGGCACTTCCGAAATGGTGGGTCGAGCGATTCAGAAAGCGGTCAGAGATTTGGGGTTGCCCGAAGGGGTGTTTTCCCTGCTGATGGGCGCCGGGCGCAAGCTGGGTGAAGCATTGGTAGCACATCCTGCCATCAAGGCCGTTGGCTTTACCGGATCGCGCCAGGGAGGGCTTGCGTTGATGCGCATCGCCAACGCACGCCCGGAACCCATTCCCGTCTACGCGGAGATGAGCAGCATCAACCCGGTGTTTCTGATGCCGGCCGCCCTGGCCGCGCGTGCAGAGTCGATAGGGCGCGGTTTTGCCGATTCGCTGACGATGGGGGCGGGGCAGTTCTGCACCAATCCTGGGATGGTGGTGGTCATTGGTGACCGCAATGTGCAGCGCTTCATCGATGCCGCAAGCCAGGCGCTTGCCACCAAGCCGGCCCAGACCATGCTGACGCAGGGCATTCACCAGGCCTTTGATGCCGGCGTTGCCAAGGTTGGTGGTGCGGAAGGTGTGGAGAAAGTTGCACAGGGGCAGCCTGCGGATGGACTGCACAATGCTGCGCAGGCCGCGCTGTATGTGACGGATGTGCAGCGCCTGTTGTCATCGCCTGTGCTGCAGGAGGAGATGTTTGGCCCGGCCTCTATTGTCATTCGGGCCAAAAACTTCGATGAGGTTCTCCAACTGGCTGAGCAACTGGAGGGCCAACTGACAGTGACGCTGCAGATCGATCCCGCAGACTATGCCGACGCGCAGCGCCTCATCCCCGTGCTGGAGCGCAAGGCGGGACGCATCTTGGCCAATGGTTTTCCGACCGGAGTCGAGGTATGCCACGCCATGGTGCATGGAGGTCCTTTCCCATCCACGTCCAACGCTATGTTCACTTCTGTGGGCGCCAGCGCCATTGACCGCTTTCTACGTCCGGTGTGCTATCAGGATTTGCCGGATGTGCTGCTCCCAGCGGCTGTACAGCAAGCGAACCCACAGGGACTTGTCCGAGTGATCAATGGCTCTCTAGAGGCGCGTTGACTGGTGGCAAGCGCGCTCTGCTGTTCCAAGGAGAGGGCGCTTGCCTGTGTCGATGTGTGAGCGACCAGCTGTGCCGGGCATGTGTTATTTCAACCAGCCGCGTTTGCGGAAGTACAGCATGGGGCCGACGGCGCTCAGAATCATCAGAGCGACCACGTAGCCGTAGCCGAATTCCCACTCCAGCTCGGGCATGAACCTGAAGTTCATGCCGTAGACGCTGGCAATCAGCGTGGGAGGCAGCAGAGCCACGCTGGCCACCGAGAAGATCTTGATGATCTTGTTCTGATTGATGTTGATGAAGCCGACCGTGGCGTCCATCAGGAAGTTGATCTTGTCGAACAGAAAGGCCGTGTGACTGTCCAGCGACTCGATGTCGCGCAGAATCTGGCGCGCTTCCTCGAACTGCTCGGCGTTGAGCATCTTGGAGCGCATCAGAAAGCTCACGGCGCGGCGCGTGTCCATGACGTTGCGGCGGATGCGGCCGTTCAAGTCTTCCTGGCGGGCAATGGCACCCAGCACTTCCTTGGCCATCTCGTCGGTCACATCGCCGGACAGCACCATCTTGCTGGCTTTTTCCAGGTCGTCGTAAATGCGCTCCAGCGTGTCGGCAGAGTACTCGGCATCGGCGTCAAACAGCTTGAGCAGAACGTCCTTGGCATCGTCGATCAAGCCGGGCGCACGGCGCGCTCGCATGCGCAGCAGGCGAAAGACAGGCACATCCTCGTCGTGGATGGAGAACAGCACGCCATGGCTGCGCAGCGCTGCGTTGTGCTGGTTGACGATAAAGGCCACGCGCACCGAGCGGGGGTCTTCGTCGTCGTCGATCAGAAAGTCGCTGCGGATATGCAGCTCGCCGTTGTCTTCTTCGTAAAAACGCGCCGATTCCTCGATGTCGTCGTCCATCGCATCCTCAGGGATGGACAGTTCATAGTGCTGCTTGATCCAGCGCTTTTCTTCGAGGGTTGGCGATTCCAGATCGACCCAGACGGGGCGAAAGCGTTCCAGGTCTGCCAGGGACTCGATTTCTTCCTGAACGAGTCGGCCATTGGCTAGCGTAAAGATGTTGAGCATCAGCTCACTCCCGGTTGTTCTTGAGGTTCTGCAGGGATCAGGGCGCTTTCAACCCCCACAGTCTGTACCGGGAGCTGAAAGCTACCAACTAGGGTAGGTTTCCACGGATGTCTTTCAGTAATTCGAAGCCAGTGATTATGCTACGTTGCACTGCAGCATGTCGCGTGCGGCATAGTTGGGCAAGTGGGTAAGCGGGGCTTGTCGCCCCCCTGTCACAGCCCCTTGGTAAACGCGTCGGCCTGCACCAGATCGGCCCAGGCACCGGCCTTGGCCTGCGGCGCACGCAGCAGATAGTTGGGGTCGTAGGTCACCACCGTGGGCACGCCCGCAATGTGGTGCGGCTCGGCCCGCAGCCGGCCCAGCGCGTCATGGCGGCCCAGCACGGCACGTGCACTGGCCAGGCCCAGAACCAGCACGCAGTCGGGGCGCAGCTCGCGCAGCAGAGTCTCCAGGGCGGGTTGCAGCGCCTGGGCATGGCTGAGATCGGCATCGGGTGGCGCACGGTGCAGGGCGGCGCTGAAGACACGCGGTTTTTCCTGCAGTCCGAGGGCACGCAGCATATTGTCCAGCAGCTTGGCGGCATCACCCTGCAGCGCCGTCTGGGCGCTGTCGGCCGCAGGCCTTTGCGCCGGGCTCAGCAGAGGCGGGTTGGCGGCAGGCTCCAGCAGGATCAGCCAGCCGCCTTGCTCGGCGCTGTGCACATGCTGCGGCGCATGGGGGTAGACCAGCTGGGCGGGACTGATGGTCCAGCCGAGGCCTGGCTCGCCGGCCGGGCCTGCGGCGGGTTGCTGCACAAACTGACGAGGCTCGTGCGCCCGGTGACCGGACAGATTCTGGGGCGGTGGGCTGGCTGGCCTGGCGGTCTGGGCGGGCGGCTGAACCGGTGCCGGCGCTGCCTCGGCCGCAGGTGCAGCGGCCTGAGCCACGGGCGGGCTTACGGGGGCGGGCGGCGCCGTGCGCATCGCCGGTGCCGCGACGGACTCCGCGACCGGTGATGGTGCGGCGGCGATTGCAGCGACAGCAGCAGTTGCTGCTGGTTCCACGGGCTCGGGCAGCCAGACGGTGATGCCCATGGCTTCCAGCATGGCCCGCTGGCGGGCATCCAGGTTCAGGGCCATAGTTTCAGACTCATGAGCACCGCATGTTCGCGCGGGCCGTTGGGGTTGGGATAATAGTTCTTGCGCAGGCCGACTTCGGCAAAGCCGTGCCTGAGATAGACCTCGCGGGCGCGGGCATTGCTTTCGCGCACTTCCAGCCAGATCCACTGGGCATTCTGCTGCCGTGACCATAGAGCCAGCGCATCGAGCAGCACGCGCGCCCAGCCCTGGCGCTGGCAGGCCGGGTTGACGGTGATATTGAGCAGATGCACCTCGTCCAGCGCCTGCATGGCGACAAAGTAGCCCAGCAACTGATGATCGGCATCGACCAGCAGCTGTATCTGGTAGCCGGCCACCATGGCATCCTGGAAGTTGCCGCGCGTCCAGGGATGGACATAGGCCTGCTCCTCGATCGGGAGCAGGGTGTCCAGCCAGAGCGCGGACAGCGGCTCGAAATGCACCAGGGATGCCGCGTCCTGGGTGCTGGCGTCGGCGGCGAGTGTGGAGCTGCTGGGCAAGGTCATTGGGCGCTTATCGGGAGGCGATGCCGGTTGCATCGGGTGTGAGGGCTGCGGCGGCCTTTTCGGCTTCGCGCTCGGCCGTGGTTTTTGCCACTTTATCGCGGATATAGCGCGGCAGCGCCTCTTCGGCCGGTACCGCGCAGCCTTTTGCCAACAGTGCCGGTGCCAGGCGCAGCATGGCCGTGGCCGTGGGCATGGCGTGCACATGGCGGGCGGCTGGCGCCAGCAGCTCGGGGTAGACGGGCTGGGCATTGCCCGCCACGGCATGGCCGGCTGCAGCCTGCAAAGCCTCGGGGGCGCACAGGCCGAAGTCCTCGGGCTCGATCCACTGGCCGTCCACATAGCAAAAGGCTGCGTGATAGACCTCGTGCATGCGCGCGTCGAGCACGGCCTCGACCTCGGTGCAGCCATGCAGATGACGGGCCTCTTCGGCCACGGTGAGCAGCGAGTCCACGGGCAGCACGGGAACCTTGGCGGCAAACGCCAGACCCTGGGTGATGGCGCAGGCCGTGCGCAGGCCCGTGAAGGAGCCGGGGCCGCGCCCGAAGGCAATGGCGTCCAGCTGCGCGAAACTCAGCCCCGCATCCTTCATGAGCTGGCGTATCGCCGGCAGCAACTGGGCCGACGACTGCTGCGCGCCAGGCCCGCTGTGCTGCCAGATGGCATCGCCACGCTGGACGGCAACAAACAGGGTATCGGTACTGGTGTCGATGGCGAGAAGATTCATGTTCGGCGGGGCGTCAGCCGCAGGCGGGCTGGAGCGCAATACGGGCTGCACTGGGCTGCAACAGACGGCAGCATAACCCTGCATTATCGGACGCCCGCTGCCAGCTTGCCGCGGGCGCTGCCAATGCCCGGCATGGGCGAAGCCCGGCGTAGACTCTGGCCCCATGCTGCAGACCCCCTTCTTTCTTCGCAAGACCCTGAGCGCGCTGGGCGCATCGCTGCTGGCGCTGCTGGCCCAGCCCACGCTGGCGCAGTCTCCGCCTGCCGACACCCGCATTCCCGCCGCCGTGGACGCGGCGCTGCAACGCGCCAAGATTCCGCGCGACGCCGTATCGCTGCTGGTGATGAATGTGGATGGAAAATCGCCACCGAGCCTGGCCTGGCGCACGCACCAGGCCATGAATCCGGCCTCGGTCATGAAGCTGGTCACCACCTATGCGGCGCTAGACCAACTGGGCCCGGCCTATGTCTGGCGCACACCCGTCTATCTGGGCGGTCCGGTGGTCGATGGCGCCTTGCGCGGCAATCTCTACATCCAGGGTCAGGGCGACCCCAAGCTGGTGCTGGAGCGCCTGTGGCTGATGCTGCGCCGCCTGCAAGGCATGGGCATCAAGGTCATCGTGGGCGATATCGTGCTGGACCGCAGCGCCTTTCAACTGCCCGCGCATGATGCGGCGGTCTTCGACAACGAGCCCTGGCGGCCCTACAACGCCTCGCCCGATGCGCTGCTGATCAACTACAAGGCCGTGGCGCTGAATATTGCTCCTGATACAGGAGCGGGTGTCGCTCGTATTCAATACGATCCACCGATGTTTGGTATGGAAAACCAGCAGACAGTTGCGCTAGCTGCTCCTACTTCTGATTGCGGCGACTGGCGCAGCAAGATGCAACTGGACATGAACAATCCGCAGCGCATCGCCTTCAACGGCAGCTATCCGGCAAGCTGCGGCGACAAGAGCTGGTCCATTGCACCGGCGCAGCCCGAGCGCTTTGCGGCCAAGGCCATAGAAGGCATGTGGCGCGAGCTGGGCGGCAAGCTCACCGGCGCCGTGCGCGACGGCAGCGTGCCACAGGGCCTGCTGCCGGCCTTCCAGCTGGAGTCTCCGGCGCTGTCCGAAGTGGTGCGCGACATCAACAAATACAGCAACAACATCATGGCCCAGCATGTGCTGCTCACGCTGGGCATGCAGCGCACCGGCGTGGCCAGCTTCGACTCCGCGCGCCAGTCGCTGGCACAGTGGTGGGCCGCGCGCTGGGGCAATGCCGAGCAGCCCGTGGTGGACAACGGCGCAGGCCTGAGCCGCAATGCCAGCATCACGGCCAGCGGCCTTGGGCAGATGCTGCAGAACGCCTGGGTCTCGCCCGTGATGCCCGAGTTCGTCTCCTCCATGCCCATTGTCGGCGTGGACGGCACGCTGCGGCGCAGCAAGAGCCGGTTTGCGGGCGCCGCCCACCTCAAGACCGGTAGTTTGCGCGACTCGGCAGCGTTGGCCGGCTATGTCGACGGTGCCAGCGGCCAGCGCTATGTGCTGGTGGCCATGGCCAACCATGCCAATGCGGCCGCGGCACGCACGGCCTGGGATGCACTGGTGGACTGGACGGCGGCCCAGTAGCCGCCCGGGGCGGCGCTCCATCACCGCTACATCGCCGCCCTTTGCCCGCCTCGAAAAACCGGACCCTGGTCCGGTTTTTTTGTTGGGTGACAGCTTGATGACCCGCTTATTGGGCGTTGGATTTTTGTCCGACCATCGGTAATTGCCCGATAACAACGCGGGGATGAGTGTCGCTAGGATGACGCTGAGGAAAAAAGCACGACCGTGCGATTCACAACACCTCAGGAGAACATCATCTTGGCAAGCAAACTCAAACTCTTGGCGGCTGCAATGGCAACGGTGGGCCTGTTGGCGGCCTGCGGCGGCGGAGGCGGGGCCGATACCACCCCCAAGGCCAAGGTCACCTCGGTCAAGGTCATGGGCGATAGCCTCGCGGACAGCGGTACCTTCGGCTTCAAGTTCACGGTACAGGGCTCGGCGCCCACTGGTGCTGGTTCGACCATGATCTGGCCCGAGCGCATCGCCGACCAGTTCAGCCAGAGCTTGTGCGCCCACTTTCGTGCCGGTGACGAGAATCTCACGACTTATCAGGAGGTCGCCACCTGCACCAACTACGCCGTGGGTGGTGGCCGCGTGAACCCGCTGGATGCGCCGACATCGCCCAAGTCGGTACTGGTTCAGATCCAGGCCGCATCCAAGGCAGGCTTCAGCGTCGATGATCTCGTCGTGATCGATGGCGGTGCCAACGATGCCGCCGATGTGATCGGGGCGCTGATTGCCGCGGCCAAGGGCAATTCGCAGCCGCTGAACGCCATGGTGGCCTGGCTGGATTCCAAGGCTGCGGGAACGTCCACGGCCCTGATGACCCAGGCCGGAGGCGATGCCTCCAAGTTCGCAGGTCTGGCGGCGGGTGCCTATCTGCAGACCCTGGCCAAGACTCTGGCCGGCTCCATTGCGCAGAATGTGGTCGCCAAGGGCGCCACGCGTGTGGCCGTGCTGAATGTTCCCGCCATCACCAAGACACCGCGCTTCCAGATGGTCCTGGCCAGCATTGCCCAGGCCGCAGGCGGCGGGGATCAGGGGGCTGCTGCGGCCGCCAAGCAGGAAGCGTCATTCGATGCCCTGGTACAGGTCTTCAACAACCAGCTGGCTGCCAGTCTGGCAGGCCAGTCCCAGGTGGTCCTGGTCGATTTCTACACCGAGTTCAAGAGCCAGATCAGCAACCCGGCACAGTACGACTTCGACAACGTGAAGGACCCGGTCTGCCCGATCACTGGCGTGGACGAAAGCGGCCTGCCCAGCTACACCTTCCCCACCTGCACGGCAGCGGCCTTGAGTGCCACACCCGGCAAATCCAGCCCTGACTGGTGGCAGCACCATGTCTTTGCCGACAGTTTCCACCCCACGCCTTACGGCCATCAGCAAATGAGCCAGCTGGTTTCTCGCTCTCTGGCCCAGAAGGGCTGGTTGTAAATCCGTCCGCACCTCAATAACAAGGAGACAAAACCATGAAAATTTCTGTGCGGATCATTGCAGCCGCTGCTGCGCTGGCGGCCTGCGGTCTGGCCAGCGCCCAATCGGCCGGAAGCTGGATGGCGCGTGTCGGCGTGACCCATCTGTCGCCCGATGTGAGCAGCGGCAATCTGTCGGCACCATCCTTTCCCAACACCAAGGTCGACGCCGGCAGCAATACCCAGCTGGGCGGCGGCATCACCTATATGGTGACCGACAATCTGGCGCTGGACGTGCCTCTGGCCACGCCCTTCAAGCATGATCTGTCGGGAGCCGGCTCGATTGCCGGCGTGGGCAAGCTGGGCAGCACCAAGGCGATACCGGCGACGCTGATGCTGCAGTACCGCTTCAACGAGGCCAAGGCCGCGTTCCGCCCCTATCTGGGCGTCGGTGTGACCTATGCTCATTTCTATGGCGAAAAGACCACGGCTACGCTCAACGGCCTGACAGGGGGCACCCAGGCGAATCCGACCACCGCCGAGCTCGACGACAAGTTCGGTGCGCTGGCGCAGCTGGGCTTTGTCTACAACTTCAACGAGCGCTGGTTTGTGGATGCCTCCTACTCCAAGAGCTTTCTGAAGACCAAGATCCACCTGTCTTCGGGCCAGAGCATCAGCGTCAGGCTCAATCCCGATGTGTTCTCCGTGGGCATAGGCTACCGCTTCTGAGGCGGCGCGGCCTACACGAAAAATCCGGGCGGGTCCCGGATTTTTTGGCTGCGGCTTCAGTTGTAGTGCTGGGCCGAGGGCTCCTCGCCATGCACGGCCCAGCGGCCCAGGGCCTGGAGCTTGTAGTCCAGCGGATCGTGCAGGGTATGGGTGCGCACATTGCGCCAGAAACGGTCGAAGCCGAGATCGGCATGGGTGCCGCGCGAGCCCACCACATCGAACATCTCCTGGGTGGCGAACAAGGTGCAGCGATGCGCCATGACCTTGGCTTCGAAGACGGCGATGGCGACCTCGGCGCGTTCCGCCGCGCTCAGCGCAGGGCCGCGCTGCCAGGCTTTTTGCAGCAGCTCTGCGCCGTGATCGGCCATCAGGGCGGCTCCCGAAATCTGCGCCTGCATTTCGCCCATGCGGCGCAGCAGATAGGGATCGTCAGTGGCGCGCTCCGCCGCCGAGCCCAGCCAGGGCCGGCCATGTTCGCGCGCATAGTCGCGTGCCTGCCGGCGCGCGCCCTGGGCCACGCCGACAAACAGATTCACCAGCACCAGCTGCGCCAGGCAATTGCGCAGCGTATGAAAGGCCGTGACCTCGGCGCTCTCGTCGCGCATGACGGCGCTGGCAGGAAGCTGCACGCGATTGAACTGAACCGAGCCGCTGTCGGTCTGGCGCTGGCCCATGGGGTTCCAGTCATCCTTGACGGCAATGCCGGGCGAGGCGGTTTCAAGCAGGCCCAGAACCGGCTGCGCATGGCCTGCCACACTGGCCGATACCGTCAGGTAGTGAGAGCCGCGCGTGCCCGAGCAAAAGCCTTTCAGACCGTCGAGCACATAGCCGCCGGCGAGCTCCGAGCTGCGGGGCAGGGCCTGCAGACGCGTGTCGCGCGGGTTCAGCGCATTGCCCCACCAGCCGTTCTCGTCGATGGTGCGGCGCAGCCAGAGGCGCTGCTGCTGGCGCGAGCCATAGATCAGCACGGTGGCGACCTGGAGCTGGTGAAACGCCAGCACATGGGCCAGGGCGCTGTCGACGGCGGCCAGGGCGCGCACATGGCGGTAGATGTCGGGCCAGCTCAGCGCATCGCCGCCATGCTCGCGCGGAATCGCCAGGCGCAGCAGGCCGGCATCGCGCAGCAAGGCTTTTTCCGCTGCCGCATGGCCGCCCTGGCGGTCGCGTGCAACGGCGGTTTTTTCCAGGGTACCGAGTACATCGTTGAAGTGACTGGAGAACATGGTCAAGAAGGTGGATGGCGGAAAAGAGGCGGGAGGTCAGTGGCAGATGGCTCCGTCTTCCAGCAAGGACGCTTCCAGCGCAATCGTGCTGACGCGGTTGTCCTGCGCACGTTGCTGCAGACCGCTGCGCTGCCATTGCTGGACGGCGTGCTGCAGCCAGCGGGTGGACTGCGCATCGGCCCTGGTCAGACGGATATGGGCCTGATCCGTGGTGCGAAAGCGGTTGCCCAGACGGGTGTAGAAGCGCCAGTTGTCCTGTTGCAGCAGGCGCGTGA
Source organism: Comamonas sp. NyZ500 (assembly GCF_016772095.1). Classification (NCBI taxonomy): domain Bacteria; kingdom Pseudomonadati; phylum Pseudomonadota; class Betaproteobacteria; order Burkholderiales; family Comamonadaceae; genus Comamonas; species Comamonas sp. NyZ500. The sequence goes on from NZ_JAEIJE010000006.1 coordinate 245,684, forward strand.
TGACCTCTGGCGACTCGGCCAGAACATGGCATTTGCCGGCCAGAAAATCGCTGACTGCATGAATGCTGGAGGGCGCGAAAAGAGGCTCTAGGCCCTGGGCCTGCAAGGTGCTGGCAGAGGCCTGACCCGTGGCGATGCAGGCCGTGGGTCTGGGGGCGGCCTTCTGCGCCACATGCGGCAGCCAGGAGCTCCAGTGACCGGGGGCATGGCGGCTCCAGAGGGAGGCTTGCTGCTTGAGCACCAGCAGTTGCAGGCTCTGCGGCATATAGCTGCCACCGGTCTGTCGATCGGCAGCGACCGGGCCGTCCTGCGGCGCCACGCCTTCGAGCACCAGGTCGGCATCGCTTGCGGGGGTGAATTTGACGTTGGTGCCCAGTTGCCGGCCCAGCCAGTCCGCCAGGGCCTGGTCGTAGACATCGGTCTCTGGCGGCAAGGCTTCGCCGGGCAGGGCAGGGCGCGCATAGCTGCGCAGGGCCACATGGAGCACGCCATTGCGCCGGGCCTGCTGCAGCACCGGGCCTGCAGTCTCCGTGCCGCCGAGCTGCGGCAGGGCGGGCCAGAGCACGCCAGCGCCGGCGGCAGCGGCTGCCAGCGCGGTACCGGCAATCACCAGGCGCCGCCAGGACTGCACCGGCCTACTCATGGAATTCCAGTCCGCTGCGCCAGCGCGTCAGGCGCTTTTCCAGCAAGGCCAGCCCATAGTTGAGCGCCAGGCCCAGAACGGCCAGCAGCACGATGCCGGCGTACATGCTGGGGATCTGGAAGATCTCCTGAGAGTTCAGCGTGAGAAAGCCCAGGCCGGCATGCGAGCCGATCATCTCGGCGGCGACCAGCGCGGTGATCGAATAGGCGCCCGCCAGCCGGATGCCGGTGAAGATGGACGGTGCGGCTGCCGGCAGTATGACCTTGAAGAAGATGAAGCCGCGCGAGGCCCCCATGGATAGCGCCGAATGAATCAGCAGCTTTTCCACCTGCTTGACGCCGCTGATGGTATTGAGCAGCACCGGCCAGAAGGCGGCCCAGAAGATGATGGCGATCTTGGAGGCTTCGCCGATGCCGAAGAACAGCAGAAAGACCGGGAACAGCGCCAGGGCCGAGACCTGGCGGAACAGCTGCAGCAAGGGGTCGACAAAGGCTTCGAAGCGGCGCACCACGCCCATCAGCAGGCCCAGCGCCACGCCTGCCACGACGGCCAGAATCAGCCCTGCCAGCGAGCGCTGCAGGCTGGCCGCCACATGCTTGCCCAGCTGGCCGGTCTGCGCGAGCTGGACGATGGCCGCCAGAACCGCAGATGGCGGGCTGAGAAAGGCCGAATTGACCAGTCCCGCGCGCGGCAGGAATTCCCAGATGGCAAAGAACAGCAGCACGCAGGCCGAGCGCTCCAGCCATCGGAGCCTGAGTTGCCGGGAGGAAAGCAGCGACACCGGCTTGGCGGGGCGCCGGGATGGGGATGCGACCAGTTGGCTCATATGGCAAATCCTCGCAAGGCCAGGCTGAAATCAGGGGCGGTGGGCAGCAGCGGTGCCAGCGGTTGCTGGCGGTGGCCGCTGGCAAAGGCGACTTCGTCGCGCAGCACATCCCAGGCCTGTTCGCGCAGCTGCACAAAGGCCGGGGCGTGGCGTATCTCGGCGGGACGCGGGCGCGGCAGCGCTATGTCCAGAACGGATTTGATGCGACCGGGTCGGTGCGTCATGACGGCGATGCGGTCCGACAGATAGATGGCTTCATCGAGGCTGTGGGTGATGAAGACGATGGTGGTCTTGTGCTGCTCCCAGATGCGCAGCAACTCGGACTGCAGGATTTCGCGTGTCTGGGCATCCAGGGCGGCAAACGGTTCGTCCATCAGCAGCAGGCTGGGCGAATAGGCCAGGGAGCGGGCGATGGCCACGCGCTGACGCATGCCGCCCGAGAGTTCGTGCGGGTAGCGCTGGCCGAAGCCGGCCAGCCCCACCAGGTGCAAAAACTGCTCGGCAGCCTCCCGGCGCTCGCGTTTGGGAATCTTGCGGATCTCCAGCCCGACCTCGATGTTCTCCAGCACGGTGCGCCACGGAAACAGCGCATAGCCCTGGAACACCACGCCCTGCTCGCGGTTGATGCCGCTCGCCGGCTGGCCGTCGATGCTGATGCTGCCGCCGCTCTTGCGCGCCAGCCCGGCCAGCACATTGAGAAACGTGGACTTGCCGCAGCCCGAGGGCCCGAGGAGGGTGAAGAACTCGCCTTCACGGATATCGAGATTGAAGTCCTGCAGGGCGGCGATCTGCTGCTTGCGGCCGCGCTCGTCGGCAATGGCGAAATCCATGCGCACATCGCGTGCCCGGATCTTGATGGCGGAGCCGGAGTCGTCCAGGGCCGCGCTCATGTCGCCGCTCCCTTGGCAAAGGGGTTGAACTCGTTGGTGTACACATCCTTGACCGCCACCTTGCCCGGCTGCAGCTTGCCTTCACGCTCCAGCACGTCGATGTAGTACTGGATGGGCGGCTCGGTGATGATCTGGTCGTCCACATAGGCATAGCGCTCCACATGCTTGAGCTCCATGCCGAGACGCTCGGCCGTGTAGCGGCGCGCTTCGTCGGTGTTGGCATTGACCCAGTTGCCGGCCTTGGCGATGGCGGTGACCACATCGCGCACGGCCTGCGGGTTCTCGCGCGCAAACTTGCCGTTGACGCTGTAGGGGGCCATGCCGCCCAGGCCGCGGTCCAGGTCGTAGTCGGTCCACAGGCGCTGCAGCTCGGGGTTGGCCTCGGCACCGCCTGAATGGGGTGGGTGGATGATGGCCAGATCCACATTGCGGCCGATCACGGCCTGCTCGCCCTGGTTGTCGGGAACGACCAGGAAGTTGATCTTGTTGACATCGGCGCCGTGCTCGCGGAAATAGGTCTTGGAGACAAACTCGGCGCAGGCGCCGAAGCTGTTGAAGCCTATGGTCTTGCCTTCCAGATCCCTGGGCGTGCGGATGCCCGAATCCTTGCGCACGAAGTACTTCATATGCGGTGCCTCCTGCAGCGTCTTGCTGCCGGCGGCAATCACCTTCATGTCGGCCCCGGCCGCGATGGCCGAAATCACCAGCGGCACCATGCGCGAGCCGAAATGGATGTCGCCCGTGCCGACCAGCGGAATGATCTGGGGGGCGGCAATCTTGCCCACGTAGTTGGGGCGGGTCGAGGTACCGTCGAAGTAGCCCAGTCTGTCGGCCAGATAGATCAGGTCGAAAGAGGGGTTGTCGGGGTAGTTGAAGGGAACGACCTTGCCGTTTTGTGCCGTGCGGCTCGTTTCGCTGCTGGCCTGGTTGTCGGAGCGCGAGCAAGCCGCCAAGCCCAGGGATGCTGCACTGATGGACAGAAGCTTGCCAAGCGCGTCGCGACGGGTTCCCATGGCTCTAACCTTTGAAGTTGCTTTGAAGCGACCAAGGTTAGAGAAGGTGTCTAATAAAGAAAACGAATAAAAATTTTTATCTTTACTTGGAAATCAGCTAAGAGGCTGCTCAGCCCGCAGCCGCTGCACGCTGCAGGCGGTCGCGCACGCCTTCCCAGTCGGCGGTGTCGGGCGGGGTTTCGATCCAGATCAGCTTGGCGCCCCAGTCATCGAAATTGCGCAGCATGCCAAACAGCTCGCGGGCCACGTCGCGCGGCTCGTCGGACATGCGGCGCAGCAGCAGCTGGGCGGTGGTGACATTGAGGGGGCTGCGGTGATAGATGGCGATATTCCTGCCATCCTTGCCCAGGATGTCCAGCGCCGATTGCAGCTGCCTGGCATCCATCAGCCGCACCTTGGCGTTGGGCGCGTAATGCGCCAAAAGCGTTCCCGAAGCACGCGGGGTATCCGCAGTCAGCTCTTCTTTCGAGAGCGGTCGCAGGCCGCAGGCACGCGCTATATCGTCGCGCGTGATGGCGCCGGGGCGCAGCAGCACGGGCACGCCCCGCGTGCAGTCGACGATGGTCGATTCAATGCCCACTTCGCAGGCGCCGCCGTCGAGCACCAGCAGTTCTTCGCCAAACTCGGAGGCCACATGCTCGGCCGTAGTGGGGCTGACGCGGCCGAACTTGTTGGCGCTGGGGGCCGAGACGCCCCAGACCGGCGGATCGAGCTGCTGGCAGGCCTTGAGCACCGCATGGGCCACGGGGTGGGACGGGCAGCGCAGACCCACGCTGTCCTGGCCGCCGGTCGATGCCTTGGCGGCATGCGGCAGGCGCGGCAGGATCAGGGTCAGCGGGCCGGGCCAGAACGCGTCGATCAACTGCTGGGCAAAGACCGGAACTTCCTTGGCATAGCGCGTGATGGCGGCGGCGTCGGCCACATGCACGATCAGCGGATGGTTGGCCGGGCGGCCCTTGGCGGCAAAGATCTGCGCCACGGCCGCATCGTTGTCGCTGTCCGCGGCCAGGCCGTAGACCGTCTCGGTGGGCAGGCCCAGCAGCCGGCCTTGCTGCAGCGCAGCAGCAGCAGCTTGCACCGAGGGTTCCTGCGTTCCATCCAAGATCATTTCAATTCCTCTTTCATGCACTGCACCGCCGTATGTGCGGTGCTTTTGCGCTTGCAGAGCATCAGCGAAGGACGCCGAGCAAGGGCCGCCCCGCAGCGAGGGCGTCGTCCCCCTCCCGCGTAGCGAGAGAGGGGCGCCCGGCTAGGGGGAAGCGGCGGTGCCGCCTAGGCAAAGCCGCTCAGGGGGTGTTATCAGAACGCTTCAATGCCGAGGATCTCGGCCGCCTTCAAAGCAGTTTCACGCGCTTTTTCGGGGCTTGCCGCGGTGATGTTCAAGTGGCCCATCTTGCGGGCCGGCTTGGCATCGACCTTGCCATACAGATGCAGGTGGGCGCCCGGCAGGGCCAGGATCTGGTCCCAGGCCGGAGCCTGTGCACTGTCGCCGTCCTTGAACCACAGATCGCCCAGCAGGTTGAGCATGACGGTGGCGCTGTGCTGGCGCGGCTGCACCAGGGGCAGATTGGTCATGCAGCGCACTTGCAGCTCGAACTGCGACACATCCATTGCGTTCTGGCTGTAGTGGCCGCTGTTGTGCGGACGCGGGGCGATCTCGTTGACCACCAGCTGGCCGTTGTCCAGCACAAAGAATTCCACGCAGAGCACGCCCACGTAATCGAGGCCGATAGCTACGGATTTCGCAGCGGCTATCGCTTGCTCTGCCTGCGCTGCAGGCACGTTGCCCTCGTAGACCTCGGTCACGGCCAGAATGCCGTCGCGATGCAGATTGCGCTGCACGGGCAGGTTGACGATGTCGCCATTGCGGCCGCGCGCCACGATGACCGAGCACTCATGCGCCAGCGGCAGCATTTTTTCGAGCACGCAGGCCACCTGCTTGAGCTCGTCCCAGGCCTTGATCAGCTCGTCGCGGGTCTTGACGCGGACCTGGCCCTTGCCGTCATAGCCCATGCGTGCGGTCTTGAGAATGCCGGGCAGCAGCGCGTCGTTGACGGCGGCCAATTGCTCGGCCGTCTCGATCACGGCATAGGGGGCGCAGGGCACGCCGCACTTCACGAAGTGGGCTTTTTCGGCGGCGCGGTCCTGGGCGATCGCCACGGCCGAGCCGGCGGGCGATACGGGCAGGCTCTCGGCCAGCTTGTTCAGCGAGCCGGCGGGCACGTTTTCGAATTCGGTGGTCACGGCTGCGCAGAGTCCGGCCAGCTCGGCCAAGCCCTTGGCGTCTTCGTAGCCGGTGCGCACATGCTGGTGGCTGACCAGACCGGCGGGGCTGGTCTCGTCCTTGTCCAGCACGGCGGTGAAGTAGCCCATGGCCTGAGCGGCATGGGCAAACATGCGGCCCAGCTGACCGCCGCCCAGCACGCCGAGGGTCGCACCCGGCAGTATCACTTGCGTGTCGCGGGCGCTCATGCGTTCACCGGCAGGGTCATGTTGCGGGCCGCTTCGGTCTGCTCGGTGCGGAAGGCTTCGAGCTTTTTGCGCAGCTCGGCGTCTTCATTGGCCAGCAGGGCCACGGCAAACAGGGCCGCATTGGCCGCACCGGCATTGCCGATGGCAAAGGTGGCCACGGGCACGCCCTTGGGCATCTGCACGATGGAGTGCAGCGAGTCCACGCCCTGCAGGTGACGGCTGGCCACGGGCACGCCGAGCACCGGCACGGTGGTCTTGGCGGCAATCATGCCGGGCAGGTGGGCAGCACCGCCGGCGCCGGCGATGATGGCCTTGAGGCCACGGTCGGCAGCGGCTTCGGCAAAGCGGAACATGTCGTCCGGCATGCGGTGGGCCGACACGACCTGCGCTTCAAAAGCGATACCGAATTGCTGGAGGATGGCAACTGCGTGTTGCATGGTGTCCCAGTCGCTGCTGGAACCCATGACCACGCCAACTTGGATGGGGTTCATGTTCTTCAGGGCGCTGCCGCCCGGCCTAGTGGAACCCCTGATTTTACGGTTTCGCCGCATTGCCGGCCGACTGTGGGGCATAGCCGTCCGGGCAAAGCAACTATGACTCCCGGATATGGGCCGCCGCGTTATCGCGTGCAAAGCCCAGCACGCGGTCCCTGAAGACATGAATGACCCAGGCCAGCGTGACCAGGATCTGCAGGCTCAGAGAAGCCCAGGGCACATAGCTGAGCCAGGCGCCGGCTTGCTCTATGCCGTCCGGCGAGCTCATCCACATGGCCACCACGGGCTGAACAAACATGGCACCTGTATAGCCGCCCATGCCATAGGCCAGCAGCGGCGCGGCGATGTTGAGGATCAGCCAGGCGATGACAAACGAGGCCAGGGGGGACTTGAGCCTGCCCGCCAGCAGGGCGAAGCCGGTCAGCAGCAGGCAGTCGCGCAGCAGATGCAGACACAGATAGAAGGTAAAGCTGTTGAGCTTGCCGCTGATGGCCGCCTCAAGTGACTGGGGGGCGAACAGCAGCAGCAAGGCCATGGCAAAGCCCAGCAGCAGGCTGACCGGCCACAGCGGCAGTGCCTCCAGCGCCTCGCGCCAGCGCTGGCGCGAGGCCGACCATTGAACCTGGCGCCAGGCGCGCAGATGCTGGTCCATGTGCTGCAGGGCGACATAGGCGGTGCCGATCAGCGCGATCCAGGCGGTGCTGCTGAAAAATTCGGCAATGCCCAGATTGAGCGAGCCGGCCGCGAAAAATCCAGTCAGCGCCAGACCCAGCGGCCAGGCCCAGGGCAGGGTGCGTACATCGAGTCGGGTGCAAAGCTGGCGGCACAGGGCCAGCAGCCCCAGGCCCAGTATCAGCGCAGCGGCCAGATAGGCCAGGCCCAGGCCGCCCACATTCAGGCCCCACCAGAACACGGGCTCGGCGTCGATGTCCACCATGCCCTTGTAGACATGGTCGATAAAGGGGCCGGGGGCGAAGAACAGGATCAGCAGAGGCAGCAGTGCCGCTCGCCGGCGATTGATAGGCCTGTCCCTCAGCCCCCAGCTCATGAGCACGGAATTCATGGCCCAGGTCTGCAGGCCCAGGCCCCAGATCACGGCCAGGCCAATCGTATGCTGCAGCTTCAGGGGCTCCAGCGCCCAGAAATGGGTGATGCCCGCCACGGCCAGTGCAAACCACAGCACGTAGAGCCAGGCCGGCAAGGTGGCGCCCAGCAGCTTGCCCCAGGCCATCTGCCAGGGCGTGAGCACGGACAGACGTTGCCAGTCCCAGGTGTTCTGGCTGGCTTCCTCGGCCAGGCTGCGCCCGGCCAGCACGCTGCCATAGATGATGGCGGCCAGATACAGGCCGGCAATGGCGGTCATGCTCAGGGTGCCGGGCAGCCCCTTGGCGGAGGACAGGGCGAAGGGCAGCGCCAGTATGAGCAGGCTCAGGCCCAGGCTCCAGGCCAGCAGCGAGGGGCGCCAGTTCAGCCAGAGCTGGCGCTGGAATTCGGGATTGCGTTGGCTCATGCTTGCTCCTGACTTTCGGTATCGCGGGCCTGGGCCGTGCGCGCATAGTGGTCCTGCAGCCGCTCGCGCACCGGGTAGAGCGCGGCGACAGGAATGCCGGCCTGCACCAGTTGGGCCAGCCATTGGGCGCGTGCGCTGGCGGCGGCCGGCAGCCAGAGTTGGATCGGGCGGCGGCCCGTGGTGTCGAAGTCCTGCACCGAGGTGCTCAGCAAGGCCTGACGAAGGCGCGCCTCCAGGCCTTCGCCTGGCTCCATGGCCACTTCCAGCGCATAGAGCAGGGGCTGCTGGCCGGCGACGGCGGGCTGGCCCTCGTCATGGGCGTTCTGCAGCGCCTCGTGGCTTTTGATGCGGCCGTCGCGGATGCTCAGGATATGGGTGCAGTACTCGTCCAGCTCGCTGAGGATGTGGCTGGAGACGATCAGCGTCATGCCCTGGGCCTGCAGCTGGCGAAACAGCGTCGAGAGGCTGCTGCGCGCATCGGGATCGAGGCCGCTGGCCGGTTCGTCGAGCAGCAGCACGCTGGGCTGGTGGACGATGGCCTGGCCGATCGCCACGCGCTGGCGCTGGCCGCGCGAGAGTTCGGTCGGGTGGCGGTGCAGCAGCTCCGTCAGGCCCAGCTGGGCGGCCACCTGCCGTATGCGGGCATCCACGTCACCGGGTGCAACGCCCATGGACAGGGCCGAGTACTGCAGGCAGCGCATCACGCTGAGTCGGTCGTACAGACCATAGAAGTCCGAGAGATAGCCCAGGTGACGGTGCACCTCGCGCGGCTGCTCCTCGACCGACAGGCCTTTGACACGGATATGGCCGGACAGCGGCTGCTCCAGTCCGGCGATGCAGCGCATCAGCGTGGATTTGCCGGCACCGTTGGGGCCGACGAGTGCCGTCACGCTGCCCGCTGCGATGGACAGGCTCACGCCGTCTAGTGCACGGTGGCCCGGGTATTCAAACACCAGTTGTGAAACTTCAATCAAGTCTGCGCTCCTTGGTTCGCAAGCAATATAGCCCAGGGGTGAGCGCGGCTGCGGGGCGGTTACTCTTGAAACCGTAGCTGCTTGCGCATGTCGTTCATCGATTTTCGTCATAAAACACCTTGAATCGACCTTGAAACAGGCGCAGAGTGCTCCCATCTGAGGAGCAAAGACCCGACCCGCTCTGGTCTATGGCTTGCGCTCGCGCATTTGCGTGGAGAATCGCAGCATCGCGCGGTGGGCACTCTGCTGGAGTGACCGGTTCGCAGACTTTTCAGCGCCGCTGCCCGGGTGGCAGCACACAAGCAGCATTGGGAATCACATGATTGACGTCACCCTCGAGAATTTTGAAGCCGAAGTCGTAGCCGCCTCCATGGCCGTACCCGTGCTGGTGGACTTCTGGGCACCCTGGTGCGGCCCCTGCAAGACGCTGGGCCCGGTGCTCGAAAAGCTGGAAGTCGCCTATGAAGGCCGCTTCAAGCTGGTCAAGATCGACTCCGATCAGGAGCAGCAACTGGCCAGCATGTTCGGCATCCGCTCCATCCCTACCTGTGTTCTGATGATCGGCGGCAAGCCCGTGGATGGCTTCATGGGCGCCCAGCCCGAAGGCAAGCTGCGCGAGTTCCTGGACAAGCATCTGCCTTCCGAGGGCGAGTTGGCGGCCGAGGCTGACGCCGACGAAGCCCAGGCCCTGCTGGAGTCCGGCGACACCCAGGCGGCGCTGCAAAAGCTGGCCGATGCGCTGGCGGCCGACCCGGCCAACGACGATGCGCGCTTTGACTATGTGCGACTGCTGATCGCCACCGGCAGCTTCGAGGAAGCTGCTGCCCTGCTGGCAGAGCCCATCAAGCGCATTCCCCAGCCGCTGCGCTTCGAAGCGCTGAACCAGTGGCTCAAGGCGCTGGAATTTGCCGTGCAGGACGACAATGCCGATGTGGCCAAGTACGACGCCGCCATCGCCGCCAACAAGCGCGACTTTGACGCCCGCTTCGGCCGTGCGCGCGCGCTGCTGGCCCACAGCCAGTGGACCGATGCCATGGACGAGTTGCTGGAAATCATCATGCGCGACAAGACCTGGAACGAGCAGGCGGCGCGCAAGCTCATCGTCGGCGTGCTGGAGCTGCTGACCCCGCCCAAGCCCAAGAAGCAGGACGCCGTGCCCGGCAAGACCAGCGGCGGCATCGAGCTGCTGGGCAAGAACAGCGCCGAGCAGGATGAGGCGACGGCCCTGGTCAACAGCTATCGCCGCAAGCTGAGCATGGCGTTGAATTAAAGGCTCCCCCTGAGGCGCTGTGCTTGGGCGGTCCCGCGCCTTCCTCCTGGCCGGGCGCCCCTCTCTCTACGCGCTGCGCGCTATGGGAGGGGGCGATGCCTTCGGCTGGGCGCCCCCGCCGCGAGGCGGCTCCTGCTTGGCATCTCTGACTTTTGTACGCGCCAGTTTTTGACATGGTGGGATCAATGAATCAGATTCTTTCCACGGCCTTTAATGGCCTGTTTTTGTATCTGGGGCTGGCGCTGGCATTCGCGGTGCTGGCGGCCGTGCTGCGCTCGCCGCGCTTCAAGGGCTGGCGTGGCGAGCGGGCCGTGCAGGCAGCGATCCGCCGGCAGCTCGATCCGCTGGTCTATGTGGACATGCACAACGTCACGCTGCCCACGGCGGATGGCGGCAGCACGCAGATCGACCATCTGATCTTTTCACCCTACGGCCTGTTTGTGCTGGAAACCAAGAACTACCAGGGCTGGATCTTCGGCACCGAAAAGCAGCGCGAATGGACGCAGCAGATCTTCAGAAAGCGCAGCCGCTTCCAGAACCCGCTGCGCCAGAACTACAAGCACATCAAGACCTTGCAGTCGCTGCTGGACATCGCGCCCGAGCATCTGCACTCGGTGATCGCCTTTGTGGGCGACTGCGAGTTCAAGACCGAGATGCCGGCCCATGTCACGCGCGGCCTCGGCTTTGTCGGCCATATCCAGAGCTTTGCCGAGCCCGTGTGGAGCCCCGAGCAAATGCAGGCGCTGCTGGACAAGCTCGAAGAACTGCGGCTGCAGCCCGGTCGTGCCACCGACAGGCGGCATGTGGCGCATGTCCGGCAGTTGCAGGCGGCCAGCAAGGCGCGCAAACCCAGGCAGGAGCCGGTGGCGGAAGCCGCTGCCCATCTGGTCAAGCCGCCGGTGCCCGAGACCGTGGATGTTCTGCTGGAGCCTGTCATGCCGGCGCCGCCTTCGACAGTGGTCGATAGGGATCTGTCGGCGCAGGTGTCGCCCGCCCAGCCAGCCGTTGCGGCTCCTGCCAGGTTGGCTGACACTGCGGCAGAGGCTGCAGAGCCGGTGCGGCGCGGACGGGTCGATGCTGTGCCGGTCTGCCCGCAATGCGAGTGGCCGCTGCGCAAGTTGCTGATGCAGCGCGGGCCGCTGGCGGGGCAGGCCATCTGGCGCTGTACCAATGCGGTGGCCTGCAGCTTTGTGCGCGGTGATCAGGTGCTTGCGCAAGCGTCTGAGACTCCTGAATAATGAGCTGCAAGCGCTTTGTCTGTATGCGTTGAAGGCCGCAAAGGTGTTTGTGATAACTGCTTTCTCGAAGCTGCATACCTTTCTTCGCCCGGCATTGAGCGCACTCTTGCTGTTGGGGAGCCTGGCAGTCGGCGCTGCGGATGCTGGGCCTGCAGCGTCCGAGGGCGAAGCCATGGCCGCCGTGCCGGCCCCGCTGCTCAATACCTATTGGAAGCTGGTGCAGCTGGGTGACGGCCCGCATGTCAGCGCCTATGACAATCAGCCCGAGCCGCACCTGGTGCTGGAGACCGGCAGCGGCCGTTTTCATGGCGCGGGCGGCTGTAATCGCCTGCGCGGCAACTACAGCCTGGACGGGCGCTGGCTGCGATTTTCGGCCGTGGGCGGCACCCGCATGGCCTGTGTGCAGGGCATGCGTCGGGAGCAACTGCTGCTGGCCACCCTGGCTCAGGTCAGCAGCTACGCCGTGCAGGGGCAGAAACTGGTGCTCAGCGATGCCGAGGGGCGTGCGCTGCTGCGACTCGAGGCCGTGTATCTGCGCTGAACCTCAGTGCGTGAGTTGTGGGCTTGAGGACTTGAGTGACGAGGCATTGCCCAGCGAGCGAATCGGTATGCCCATGTCCTGTGGAATCTCGCCCGACAGCTGCAGTGCCAGATAGCGGGTGCAGCAGACGCGCAGAAAAGAGCTGAAGTTGTCCACCGCTCCGCGCTCGGCCAGCAGCTCGTCGTAGAGCTTGGTGCAGAGCTGGGGAACGGTATAGCCGTCCCGCGCGGCAATCTCTTCGAGTACCTGCCAGAACAGGTTTTCCAGCCGGATGCTGGTGGCGACTCCATGCAGCCGGATGGAGCGGGCCCGGTGGGCCCAGAGCTGCGGATCGGCGCTGATAAAGACCTGGCACATGGCGCGACTCTCCAAAACAAAACCGGGCCATGGTGTGGCCCTGCGACTGCTGCGTCAAGAGGTGAACTCTCGAATTGATAGCTTGCTACGCTTGATGGGAAAGCGCTGGAGGCCGATTTCAGTGTGAAATCTTCGTGCCCAGCAGAGCGAGAAACTGGGCGATCCAGGCAGGATGGGCAGGCCAGGCCGGGGCGCTGACCAGATTGCCTTCGGTATGGGCCTGGTCGACGGGAATGTCGGCATAGCTGCCTCCGGCCAGTTCCACTTCGGCGCGGCAGGCGGGGTAGGCCGAGCAGGTGCGGCCCTTGAGCACGCCGGCCCCGGCCAGCAACTGCGCGCCATGGCAGACGGCGGCCACGGGCTTGTTGGTGTCGAAGAAGTGACGTACGGCGGCGCGCACGCTTTCATAGCCGCGCAGATACTCGGGGCCGCGGCCGCCGGGGATGACCAGGGCGTCGTACTGCTCGGGCTTCACATCGGCAAACGTGGCGTTGAGCGTGAAGTTGTGGCCGGGCTTTTCGCTATAGGTCTGTGCGCCTTCAAAGTCGTGGATGGCGGTCTTGATCTGGTCGCCGGCCTTTTTGTCGGGGCAGACCGCGTGCACGGTATGGCCCACGGCCAGCAGGGCCTGGAACGGGACCATGGTTTCATAGTCCTCGCAGTAGTCGCCGCAAATCATCAAAATCTTCTTGCCTGCCATGGTCTGTCTCCTTTTGAAGTGTCAAACCATTGTGGACAGGCAAGTGGCGCCGCGGGTATTAACGGGCTACTACATCGGGACGGGCGGGCGGATAGTGGGTGCCGTAGTCCGACGAGCGCTGGTACAGCGTCAGCCCGAACTGCGGCAGCACGCCGATCAGATGGTCGAAGATTTCGCCCTGTATGCCTTCGTACTCCACCCAGACGGTGGTGTTGGTGTAGCAGAACAGCTGCAGTGGCAGCCCCGTGGGCGATGTCTCCATGGTGCGCACCATGAGGAACATGCCCGGGCCTTTGCCAATGCGCGGGTGGCCCATCAGATAGGCGTAGGCATAGGCCTTGAAGGCGGCCAGATTCGTCACCTGGTGGGCCGCGATGGCCTGGGTTGGCATGGCGGCCTCGGCCGCGCCGGGCATGGCCTGCAGGCCGTCGCGCTCGCTCCAGTAGGGTTGCAGCAGCGCGATATGGCCCATGCCCGCGCGTTCCTCGGATGAAAGCAGGTGCACGGTGTTGGCGTCCAGGTTCAGCGAGCGCATGATGCGGCGTCCGCCCGAGTCGAACATGCCGCGCCAGTTCTTGAAGCTGTCCGTCATCAGCCGCCAGGTGGGAATGGTGGTGATGGTCTTGTCCCAGTTCTGCACCTTGACGGTATTGAGCGCGATATCGGTCACAAAGCCGTCGGCGCCGACCTGGGGCATCTCTATCCAGTCGCCCACGCGCAGCATGTCGTTGCTGCCGAGCTGAACGCCGGCGACAAAGGAGAGGATGGTGTCCTTGAAGACCAGCATCAGCACGGCCGACATGGCGCCCAGGCCCGAGAGCAGCAGCAGCGGCGAGCGGTCCATCAGCGTGGCCACGATGAGCACCACGGCAAAGCTGCAGACCAGCAGCTTGCCCAACTGCACATAGCTCTTGATGGAATGGGTCTGGACGGCGGCCTTGCGTGCCTCGTCGCGTTCATGGGCCTCGTTCGTGGCATTGAGCAGATCGCACAGCGCGCGTGCCAGGTGGTAGAGCGTGAAGGCCACCGCCACATTGGTGATCAGCGTGGTCCAGCGCGGCTCCAGATGCGGCACGCCTTGCACGCCGAACTGCACGATCAGCGAGGGCACGACCTTGGCCAGGCGGCGCAGCACCTTGTCGTGCATGAGGATCTGGGCCCAGCCAGTCCTGAGGGTGTCGCGCATACGGCGAAAGACCTTGAGCCCCAGCCACTGGGTCAGCCAGCCGGCCACAAGAGCGCTCAGGGCCAGGACGCAGAGCGAGGCCAGCATTTGCATGGCGGGATTCCAGTCAGAAACAAAAGACCAGCGGGAAAGCAAGAGCAGCTCCTCAGAAGAATGGACCGGGGCAGGAGCGCAAGTCTGGCAACTTCGGGCAGAAGGCAGGCGATGGCGCCGGGCACGTAAACAGGCCGGTAAGACCGGCTGGCGTGCAAAAAGTTCAGCAATGTGTGAACAGCCACTAGCTTACGCAAAGCCGTATTTCCCAGCGTGGCGTGCAGGAAGGCCGCAGGGATGGCGCAGCGGGTTCTGCGGTCATGCAGGGCTAAAACGGCGCAAGCGGTCGGGCAGCCTAAAATCCCTGCTGATTTCAGATTTCTACCTTGCCGGGTCCCAAGTGGGGCTGGCGGCCACTGCACTGCACCATGCAAGAAAAATTCAACCACATCGAGGTCGAGCGCGCCGCGCAAGACCACTGGCAAGCCAAGGACGCCTACCGCGTCACCGAAGACGGCAGCAAGCCCAAGTACTACGCCTGCTCCATGCTGCCCTACCCCAGCGGCAAGCTGCACATGGGCCATGTGCGCAACTACACCATCAACGACATGCTCACGCGCCAGCTGCGCATGAAGGGCTACAACGTCCTCATGCCCATGGGCTGGGACGCCTTCGGTCTGCCAGCCGAGAACGCTGCGCTGAAGAACAAGGTGCCGCCCGCCAAGTGGACGTACGAGAACATCGCGTACATGAAGAAGCAGATGCAGGCCATGGGCCTGGCCATCGACTGGAGCCGCGAGGTCGCCACCTGCGACCCCGAGTACTACAAGTGGAACCAGTGGCTGTTCCTCAAGATGCTGGAAAAAGGCATTGCCTACCGCAAGACCCAGGTGGTGAACTGGGACCCGGTGGATCAGACCGTGCTGGCCAACGAGCAGGTCATCGACGGCCGCGGCTGGCGTACCGGCGCGCTGGTGGAAAAGCGCGAGATTCCTGGCTACTACCTGGGCATCACCCATTACGCTCAGGAACTGCTGGATCATGTGCAGGTCGGCAACGAGAAGGCCACCTTGAATGGCTGGCCCGACAAGGTGCGCCTGATGCAGGAGAACTGGATCGGCAAGTCCGCTGGCGTGCGCTTTGCGTTCACGCATGAGGTCAGGAACGCTGCGGGCGAACTGATCGGCGATGGCAAGATGTATGTCTTCACCACGCGTGCCGACACCATCATGGGCGTGACATTCTGCGCGGTTGCCCCCGAGCACCCGCTGGCGCTGCATGCGGCGGCCTCCAGCCCCGAACTGGCAGCCTTCATCGAGGAGTGCAAAAAGGGCGGCACTACCGAGGCCGAGTTGGCCGTCAAGGAAAAGGAAGGCAAGCCCACGGGCCTGTTCGTCACCCACCCCATCACCGGCGCGCAGGTCGAGGTCTGGATCGGCAACTATGTGCTGATGAGCTATGGCGACGGCGCCGTGATGGGCGTTCCGGCCCACGACGAGCGCGACTTCGCCTTTGCCAACAAATACGGCCTGCCCATCAAGCAGGTGGTGGCCGTGGAAGGCCAGGCCGCTTATGACGACAAGCAGTGGAGCGACTGGTATGGCGACAAGGAGCGCGGCGTACTGATCAACTCCGGCGACTTCGACGGTCTGAACCACAAGGATGCGGTGCAGGCCGTGGCCAAGATTCTGGGCGACAAGGGCCTGGGCGAGCTCAAGACCACCTGGCGTCTGCGTGACTGGGGCATCAGCCGTCAGCGCTACTGGGGCACTCCCATCCCCATCATTCATTGCGCCGATTGCGGTCCTCAGCCCGTGCCCGAGAAGGACCTGCCCGTGGTCCTGCCCCAGGATCTGGTGCCCGATGGCTCCGGCAATCCCCTTGTCAAGAGCGAAGCCTTCCACGCCGGCGTGGTCTGCCCCTGCTGCGGCAAGCCTGCCCGCCGTGAAACCGACACCATGGACACCTTCGTGGACTCGTCCTGGTACTTCATGCGCTATTGCGACGCCAAGAACGGCGAGCAGATGGTGGCCGACGGCGCCGATTACTGGATGCCCATGGACCAGTACATCGGCGGTGTGGAACATGCCATCCTGCACCTGCTGTATGCGCGCTTCTGGACCAAGGTCATGCGCGACCTGGGCCTGGTCAAGATCGACGAGCCCTTCACCAAGCTGCTGACCCAGGGCATGGTGCTCAACCACATCTACAGCCGTCGCACGGCCAAGGGCGCCAAGGAATACTTCTGGCCCAAGGATGTGGAGCATGTGTTCGACGACTCCGGCAAGATCATCGGCGCCAAGCTCAAGATCGAAGTGGACAGCGCCGACGGCCTGCTGCCCGTGGGTACCGCCATCGATTACGAGGGCGTGGGCACCATGTCCAAGTCCAAGAACAACGGCGTGGACCCTCAGGATCTGATCGAGAAGTACGGCGCCGACACCGCACGTCTGTACACCATGTTCACCTCGCCCCCCGAGCTGACTCTGGAGTGGAACGACGCCGCCGTGGAAGGCAGCTATCGTTTCCTGCGCCGCGTCTACAACTTCGGCAGCAAGCTGACAGGCATGGACATGGCTTCCGCCGTGCAGGGCGTGGCCGGCGCCAAGTCGCTGGACGATGTGGAATTCGGCAAGGCGGCCAAGGCCCTGCGTCTGGAAATCCACAACGTGCTCAAGCAGGTCGAGTACGACTACTCGCGCATGCAGTACAACACCGTGGTGTCCGGCGCGATGAAGATGATCAATGCGCTGGAAGACTTCAAGGCCCTGGATGACGCCGGTGCCAAGGTGGCGCTGATCGAAGGCTTCGGCATTCTGCTGCGCGTGCTCTACCCCGCAACGCCCCATCTGGCGCATGTGCTGTGGAGCGAGCTGGGCTATGCCAACCACCTGGGCGATCTGCTCGATGCCCCCTGGCCGCAGGTCGATCCCAAGGCCCTGGTGCAGGACGAGATCTCGCTGGTGCTGCAGGTCAACGGCAAGCTGCGCGGTGCGATCCTGGTGTCCGCCACTGCCGACAAGGCTGCCATCGAGGCGGCAGCGCTGGCCAACGAGGAGTACCAGAAGTTTGCCGAAGGCCGTGCACCCAAGAAGATCATCGTGGTGCCGGGCCGTCTGGTGAATATTGTGGTGTAAATGACTCCCCCCTGAGGCGCTTCGCGCCTTCCCCCGGGGGGACGTAGCCTCGCTGCGGGGCTGCCCTTGCTTGCTATCTCTGGAGCAAGGGGCGGTGCTCGCAGCAGAGGGTGAAGCCGCAGCCTTGGCCTCTTTCGCTATCTTTGGCAGCGAGGTGCTGCGACGGTGACGAACTCTGCCCGGTGGGCAGGGTCCCAAATAAGGACAGTTGATGCAAAAACGTACGCTGCTGGCCGCCATGGCCTTGACGCCTCTGCTCGGGGCCTGCGGCTTTCGCCTGCGCGGTGCGCCGAATTTTGTGTTTCGCTCCATTTACGTGCAGGCGGGGCGCGGTGCGCCCGTGGGCACTTTGCTGCGTCGCAGTCTGGAATCGAGCAGCGATCAATTGACCGTGGTCAAGGACCCGGCATCGCCCGATACCGCCGAGGTGATCTGCCAGATCATCAGCGAGCAGGCCCAGCGCGTGATCATCGGCTCCAACGTGGCTGGCCAGGTGCGTGAAATCGAACTGCGTCTGATCGTGCGCTTCTCGTTGCGCACGCCTGGCGGCGATGAGCTGATCGAGCCGGTCGAGATTCGCCAGATCCGCAACGTGACCTATAACGAAACCAATGCCTTGTCCAAGGCAGTAGAAGAGGAAATGCTGAACAAGGACATGCGCAACGACATCGTGCAGCAGATCATTCGCCGTCTGGCTGCGGTCAAGAGCCTGCAGGTGTCATGAGCCCGTCCCCTGAGCCGCAGCGCGACGGGGACTACGGCCTTGCTGCTGGGCGGCAGGTCGCCTAGGCCCTTGCTTGACGTTTCTGAGTTGCGGTTGAGAGTCTCCAGCGTTGGTTCGATAAATCTGATAGCTGCTGACGCTTGAATTCAGGGCGTTTCAGATACTTTTTATAGAAAACTTTTCTCCATGCAGCTTGCGCTGAACCAGCTTACCTCCCATCTGGCCAAGGGCTTGCGCTCGCTCTATGTGCTGCATGGCGACGAGCCCTTGCAGCAGCAGGAAGCGGCCGACGCGATCCGTGTGGAAGCGCGTGCTCAGGGCTATACCGAGCGCAGCAGCTACACCGTCATGGGCGCGCACTTTGACTGGAGCGGCGTGCTGGCGGCAGGCGGCAGCCTGAGCCTGTTTGCGGACAAGCAGATTCTGGAAATTCGCATTCCCAGCGGCAAACCCGGCAAGGACGGCAGTGCTGCGCTGCAGCAGCTGGCCAGCAGCGCCCAGGGCAACGACAGCACGCTGACCCTGATCAGTCTGCCGCGCCTGGACAAGGCCACCAGGACCGGGGCCTGGTTTGGGGCGCTGGACGGCAACGGCGTTTCCATCCAGATCGATCCCGTGGAGCGCGGCGCGCTGCCGCACTGGATTGCACAGCGTCTGGCGTTGCAGAACCAGCGTGTGGCGGCCGGTGAAGAGGGCCAGCGCACGCTGCAGTTCTTTGCCGATCGAGTGGAAGGTAATCTGCTGGCAGCGCACCAGGAAATTCAGAAGCTGGCCCTGTTGCACCCCGAGGGCGAGCTGAGTCTGGCGCAGGTGGAGCAGGCGGTGCTCAATGTGGCGCGCTACGACGTGTTCAAGCTGTCCGAGGCCGTGCTATCGGGCCAGGTGGCGCGCAGCATGCGCATGCTGGACGGCCTGCAGGCCGAAGGCGAGGCCGAGGTGCTGGTGCATTGGGCGCTGGCCGAGGACATTCGAAACATCAAGCGGGTCAAGGACGCCATGGCGGGCGGCAAGCCCCTGCCCATGGCGCTGCGCGAGAACCGCATCTGGGGCCCCAAGGAGAGGCTGATGGAGCGGCTGCTGCCGCGTGTCAGCGATGCACGCGCGGCCGAACTGCTCCAGGCGGCCCATGCCGTGGACGGTATTGTCAAAGGTTTGCCCAGCGCGGGCTGGCCGCGCGACAGCTGGCAGGCCCTGCGGCAGCTGGCCATGCAGCTGGCCCAGGCCGGGCGCTGATTTGCGGCTCAGCCGGGATTGGCGGCTAGCTGGGTTTGGGCCTTGTCGGCCCATAGGCGCAGATTGTCCAGCAGGTCCTTCTGGCTGAAGGAGCAGCTTTCCTCGGTGAACAGCGCGCTGGATTCGAGCCGGTCCAGCAGGTTGAGCAGCACCTCGCCATAGCGTGGCGGCAGTGCCTCAAGCAATGTGGTCGCGGCGCGTGCCTGCTGGCCCAGGGCGCTGGCGCTGATCTGCGAGTGGGCGAGCTGCTCGAATCCGCTGCGCAGCTGCTGGAGCTGGCGGGCGCTTTCCTGCAGCGCTGTGGTGTTGTGGCTCATAAGTCTCCTTGCGATTCAGAGGCCGAGTGTAGGTGTCCGCAGGGCCATAAACCCCCTCGTGCTCGGGCTTGTCTGCGCAACTTGCTTATCTCGGCGAAAATCACGCCATGAACGCGCTCAATACCGTCGAATACATGCACAACCTTGGTGTACAGGCAAAATCCGCCTCTGCACTGATGGCGCGTGCGTCTGCAGCTACTAAAAACAAAGCACTCAAGGCGCTGGCCCGTCTGCTGCGCGAGAACGTCGAGCCGCTGCAGATCGACAATGCCCGCGATCTGGAGCGCGCCGTGGCCAATGGCCTGTCGGCCCCCATGGTCGACAGGCTGCGTCTGACGCCCAAGGTGCTGGAGACCTGCGCCGAAGGTTGCGAGCAACTCGCCTCCATGCCCGATGTGATCGGCGAGATCAGCGGCCTCAAGCAGATGCCCAGCGGTATCCGCGTGGGTCAGATGCGTGTGCCCCTGGGCGTGTTCGGCATGATTTATGAAAGCCGCCCGAATGTGACCATCGAAGCGGCCGGCCTCTCGATCAAGAGCGGCAATGCCTGCATTTTGCGCGGTGGCTCGGAGGCGATCGACTCCAACAAGGCGCTGGCCAGGCTGGTGGCCCAGGCGCTGGCCGAGGCCGGCCTGCCTGAAGACGGCGTCAAGCTGGTGGAGACCACCGACCGCGATGCAGTGGGCCAGCTCATCGCCATGCCCGACTATGTGGACGTCATCATCCCCCGTGGAGGCAAGGGCCTGATCGAGCGCATCAGCCGCGAGGCCAAGGTGCCCGTCATCAAGCATCTGGACGGCAATTGCCACACCTATGTGGATGACCCCTGCGACATCGCCATGGCCGTCAAGGTGGCCGACAACGCCAAGACCAACAAGTACAGCCCCTGCAACGCCAGCGAAAGCCTGCTGGTGGCACGCGCCGTGGCTGCAGACTTCCTGCCCAGGATCGGTGCAGTCTATGCCGCCAAGGGCGTGGAAATGCGCTGCGATGCCGAGGCTCTGGCCATTTTGCAGACCGTTCAGGATGCCAAGCTGGCCCGGGCAGTGGAGCAGGACTGGTACGAGGAATACCTGGCGCCCATCATCAGCGTGAAGCTGGTGGATGGTGTGGACGAGGCCATTGCCCACATCAACAAGTACTCCAGCCACCATACGGAGTCAATTTTGACGACCAATCACCTGCATGCGCAGAAATTCCTGCGCGAGGTCGATTCGGCCAGTGTCATGGTCAATACCAGCACCCGCTTTGCCGATGGCTTCGAGTTCGGACTCGGTGCCGAGATTGGCATCAGCACCGACAAGTTCCATGCGCGTGGGCCGGTAGGTATCGAAGGCCTGACTTCGCTCAAATACGTGGTCCTGGGCGACGGCGAAGTCCGTTCCTGAGATCCACCCGCCGACGAGGGCTGTTTGCGGCCCTCATCGGTCTGAATTGATGCCGCAGCTTGGATCCCTTTCCATAACACCATGAAAATCATTATTCTGGGTGCCGGGCGCGTAGGCCAGAGTGTGGCCGAAAGTCTGGTGTCCGAGCAAAACGGAATCACCGTCATCGACACGGATGCGCGAGCATTGCGTGAGCTGGAGTCGCGCTTCGACCTGCGCGGCGTGGTCGGCAACGGCATCGATCCCCAGGTGCTGGCCGAGGCGGGCGCCAAGGATACCGACCTGCTGATCGCCTGCGCCTCCATGGACGAGACCAACCTGGTCTGCTGCAAGATTGCCCAGGCCGTGTTCGACATTCCGACCCGCATTGCGCGGGTGCGCTCGTCCAGCTTTGCGGTGGATGATCCGGTGCTGGGCAAGGAGGGTTTTGCGGTCGATCGCATCATCTGTCCCGAGGAATCGGTCACCAATTACATCCGCAAGCTCATCGAATACCCGGAGGCCATGCAGGTGCGCGCCTTTGCGGGCGGGCGAGCCGCCCTGGCCTCAGTGCGCGCACGTGCCGGCGCGCCTGCCGTGGGCCTGCAGATTGCCCAGGTGCGAGAGCGCATGCCGGAACTGGCCATGCGCATCGTCGCGATCTACCGTCGCTTCATGGACGAGCCCGACCGGTTTGTGCGCTGCGACGGGGCCACGCGCATAGAGCCCGGCGACGAAGTCTTCATGCTGGCCGCGACCGAGCATGTGTCCGAGGCTCTCAAGGCCATCAACCTGCCCGAAGGCCGCCCGAGCCGGCCGGTGTTCCGCATCATGATTGCGGGCGGAGGCCAGGTCAGCCTGCGGCTGGCCAGGAAGCTGGCGCAGACGCCCGGGCGCTTTCACGTCAAGATCATCGAGTCCAACGCCCAGCAATGCCTGAGCCTGTCGTCGGTGCTGCCTGCCGAAGTGCTGGTGCTGGAGGGGGATGCCACCGACGAGGCCCTGCTGGAGGAAGAGGGCATCGAGGAGGTGGATCTGTTTCTCGCGCTGACGGACGATGACGAGGACAACATCATGTCCAGCCTGCTGGCCAAGCGCATGGGCGCACGCCGTGTTCTGTCGCTGATCAATCGCCGCGCCTATGCCGACCTGATGCACGGCACGCAGATCGATATTGCGCTGTCGCCGGCGCAGGCCATGCTGGGCGAGTTCCTGGCCTACGTGCGCCGCGGCGATGTGCAAGCAGTGCACAGCCTGCGCCGCGGCGTTGCCGAGGCACTGGAGATCGTGGCGCGCGGCGACCGCAAGAGCTCGCGTGTGGTGGGGCGCAAGGTGGAAGAGCTGCGCCTGCCCGAGGAGGTGCATATCGGTCTCATCGTGCGCGGCATTCCAGAAGGCAAGACCTGCGAGGAAGTGGTGGGGGCGGCACTGGAGACCGAGGTCATCATTCCGCGCAGCCATACCGTGATCGAATCCGGCGACCATGTGGTGTTCTTCCTGCCCAACAAGCGGCTGGTGCGCAACGTGGAAAACCTGTTCCGCGTCAGCGCCACCTTTTTCTAAGCTGCGCTCATGAAAGATCTGCTCCCTGTCCTGCGTGTGCTGGGCATGCTGATGATTATGTTTGCCGGCGCCATGCTGCTGCCCTTTGGCATCTCCTGGTTCACGCAGGATGGCATCTGGCGTATCTATCCCTGGTCGATCGGACTGACGGTTGGCGTGGGCCTGTTGCTGTGGGGGGGTCTGCACCGCCACAAGCAGGATCTGCAACCGCGTCATGGCGTGATTCTGGTGACCCTGGTCTGGGTGGTGCTGCCGCTGTGCGCCATGGTGCCGCTGATGATGGGGTTGAACCGGGTGGGCATCTCCATCAGTCTCACCCATGCCTACTTCGAAGCCGTATCGGGCCTGACGACGACCGGGGCCACGGTGCTCAGTGGTCTCGATAAGCTGCCGGTGTCCATCAATGTCTGGCGTACTTTCATGCAATGGATGGGCGGCATGGGGATTCTGATTCTGGCCGTGGCCGTGTTGCCACTGCTGGGTGTCGGCGGCGCTCAGCTTTTCAGGGCGGAAGCTGCAGGTCCCGTCAAGGACACCAAGCTCACGCCGCGTATTACCGAGACGGCCAAAGGCCTGTGGGGTGTGTACGCGCTGTTCTCCATTGGCTGTTTTCTGACCTTCTGGGCCTGCGGCATGCAGCCGCTGGATGCGCTGATGCATATGTTCGCCACGGTGAGCCTGGGCGGGCTGTCGTCGCACGATGCCAGCTTCGCCTATTTCAACTCGCCGCTGCTGGAGGCCGCGGCCTTGCTGTTCATGTTGCTGGCCAGTTGCAACTTTGCGCTGTACTTCGTGGCCATGCGCAAGGGGCGCATCGATAGTTTCATGCGCGACCCCGAAATGCGCGCCACGATCGGCGTGCTGCTGGGCTCGGGCCTGCTGGTGGCGCTGCTGCTCTGGGTCAAGGGGGTCTATGGGCCGCTCGATGCCTTGCGCAACGGCATGTTCCACACGGTCTCGGTAGCCACGACCACCGGCTTTTCCACCACGGACTATCTGTCCTGGCCGGTGTTCATTCCCGTTCTGTTGTTGCTGCTGTCGGGGGTGGCCACCAGCGCGGGCTCGACCGGCGGCGGCATCAAGATGGTGCGCATGCTGATTCTGGTCAAGCAGGCCAGGCGCGAGATGACACGTCTGGTGCACCCGCGCGCCGTGCAGCCGGTGCGGCTGGGCGATGCGGTGGTAGATAACCCGATGATTTTTTCGGTGCTGGCCTACATGCTGGTTTACGGTGCCACCGTCATTGTGCTGAGCATGGTGTTGCTGCTGACCGATCTCGACCCTCTGACCGCCTTCTCTGCCGTGCTGGCCAGCGTGCACTGCATGGGGCCGGGCCTGGGGGCCGTTGGGCCCGCATCCAACTACACGGTGTTGACGGATTTCCAGATCTGGGTGTGTACTCTGGGCATGCTGTTGGGGCGGCTCGAGATACTGAGTTTCATGGCTTTGCTGTCACCGGCGTTCTGGCGTCGTTGAAACAAAGACTGGGGAAAACACCTATCTCATGCTTCAATCTCTACAATTGCCCCCCACCATCGTCTCCTGAGGGTATTTATGGTTCCACATCTCGTCACGGCTTTGACCGGCCCCATTAACGAACTTGAGCAGCGCATTCTCGACTCCATGCCTGCCATTGAGCGTTGGTTCCGCCTGGAATGGATGGAGCACACGCCGCCGTTCTACTGTTCGGTGGATATTCGTAATGCGGGTTTCAAGCTGGCACCGGTGGATACCAACCTGTTTCCAGGCGGCTGGAACAACCTGACCGATGAAATGCTGCCACTGGCTGTCCAGGCTGCGATGGCTGCCATCGAAAAGATATGCCCCGAGGCGCGCAATCTGCTCATCATTCCCGAGAACCACACACGCAACACCCACTATCTGGCCAGCGTGCTGCAGCTCAAGCGCATCTTCAGCATGGCGGGTCTCAATGTGCGCATCGGCTCCATCAGCCCCGAGATCAAGAAGACGCTGTCCATCACGCTGCCCCTGGGCGACGAGATCAAGCTGGAGCCGGTGATCCGCAGCAAGCGCCGTCTGGGCCTCAAGGATTTCGACCCCTGCACCATTTTGCTCAACAACGACCTCTCCACCGGCGTGCCCGGCATCATCGAGGAGCTGTACGAGCAATACCTGCTGCCGCCGCTGCATGCAGGCTGGAATGTGCGCCGCAAGAGCCGTCACTTCCAGAGCTACGAGGAAGTCGGCAAGCGCTTCGGCAAGCTGCTGGGCATCGACCCCTGGCTGATCAACCCCTTGTTCGGTCATGTGGAGAACATCGACTTTGCCGAAGGCACGGGCATGGAGGCCCTGGCCGAGCAGGTGGACGTGATCCTCTCCAAGGTGCGCCGCAAGTACAAGGAATATGGCATCAAGGAAAAGCCGTTTGCCGTGGTCAAGGCCGACAACGGCACTTATGGCATGGGCGTGATGACCGTGCGCGACGCCAAGGAGCTGGCTGCGCTGCCGCGCAAGAGCCGCAACAAGATGGGCGTCATCAAGGACGGCCAGACCGTGCATGACGTCATCGTGCAGGAGGGCGTGCTGACCTATGAGCGCATGCACAACGCCGTGGCCGAGCCCGTGGTCTACATGATGGATCGTTACGTGGTGGGAGGTTTCTACCGCATGCACCCCGAACGCGGCGAGGACGAGAACCTCAATGCCCCCGGTGCGGGCTACGTGCCCCTGGCTTTCCAGCAGAGCAACCACCTGCCTCAGGCCAGCGCGCGTCCGGGCGCCAGCGCACCCAACCGCTTCTATATGTATGGCGTGATAGCACGTTTGGCCATGTTGGCGGCCAGCTACGAGTTGGAAGCCACTAATCCCGACGCAGAAATCTACGACTGATTTCGCAGGCGCTGAGGACAGCGCACAATGCCGACAATTTGATCACTTGGTGACTGCCTTACGAGTCGCTTCCTGAATCGTGCAAAATTCGAAATCCTCGCTAGGCGCCCTGACCCTGGGCGCGATCGGTGTCGTCTACGGAGACATCGGAACCAGTGTTTTGTACTCGGTCAAGGAGGTTTTCGGCTCAGGCTATGTGCCGTTCACGCCGGACAACGTCTATGGCGTGCTCTCGGTACTGTTCTGGACGCTCACGGTCATCGTCTCCCTCAAGTACGTGACCCTGGTGCTGCGCGCCGACAACAACGGCGAGGGCGGGCTGGTGGCCATGCTGGCCCTGGCCTCGCAGACGGTCAAGGACAGGCCGCGACTGTCCGGCACGTTGTTTCTGGTGGGTATGTTCGGCACCTCGCTCTTCTATGGCGATGGCGTTATCACTCCGGCGATTTCCGTGCTCTCGGCGGTTGAGGGCCTGGAAGTCATCTCGCCGCATTTCACCAAGGCCGTGATTCCGCTGACACTGGTGATTCTGTTTCTGCTGTTCTTCGTGCAAAAGCGCGGCACCGCAGGCATAGGCAAGTTCTTTGGCCCCGTCACCGTGACCTGGTTTGTCTGTATCGCCCTGCTGGGCGTGCACCAGATCATGGGGCATCCGGAAATCCTGGCGGCACTCAGCCCGCATTACGCGGTCCGCTTCATCTGGAACAGCCCGGGCATCAGCTTCATCATTCTGGGCTCGGTCGTGCTCTGTGTGACGGGTGCCGAGGCGCTGTACGCCGATCTCGGGCACTTCGGCAAGAAGCCTATCCGTCTGGCCTGGTTCAGCGTTGCCATGCCGGCGCTGACCTTGAATTACTTCGGTCAGGGCGCTTTGCTGCTGGCCAATCCCGAGGCAGTCAAGAACCCGTTTTTCATGATGGCACCCAGCTGGGCGCTGCTGCCGCTGGTCATCATGGCCACCATGGCCACGGTGATCGCCTCGCAGGCGTTGATCACGGGAGCCTTCAGCGTGACGCGTCAGGTCATTCAACTGGGCTACTTCCCACGTTTTGAGGTACGCCACACCAGTGTGAAGGAGACCGGCCAGATCTATATGCCCCTGGTCAACTGGGGCCTGTTTGTGGCGATTGCGCTGGCTGTTCTGCTGTTTCGCAATAGCGGCAATCTGGCGGCGGCCTACGGTATTGCGGTGACGCTGGACATGCTGATCACCACCATGCTGACCTTCTTTGTCATCCGCTATCGCTGGAACTATTCGCTGGCCTTGTGCCTGCTGGCGACGGGCTTCTTCTTCGTGGTGGATCTGGCTTTCTTCGCCTCGAATCTGCTCAAGCTGTTTGAAGGCGGCTGGTTCCCGCTGCTGATCGGTGGCACGGTCTTTACCCTGATGATGACCTGGCGCCGAGGGCGCGAGCTGCTGCATCAGAAGTTGCAGGCGGATGCGCTGGATCTGCGTCAGTTTCTGGAGTCCACCTGGCGTCATCCGCCCACGCGCGTGCCCGGCACGGCGGTTTTCCTCTCGGGGGAGCCCGGCACCGTGCCGCATGCGCTGCTCCATAACCTCAAGCACAACAAAGTGCTGCATGAGCGCAATCTCTTTGTGACCGTGCGCAACCACGAAGTGCCCTGGGTCGGGATGGACAAGCGGGTGGAGGCAGAGTCGCTGGGCGGCGACTGCTGGGAAGTCATCATCCACTACGGCTTCAAGAACGAGCCCGATGTGCCTGCTGCGCTGGCGCAGCTGCGTACCCAGGGCTGCAAGCTGGACTCCATGTCCACCAGCTATTTCCTGTCGCGTGATGTGATCATCCCGCGCATGAACAACTCCATGGCGCACTGGCGCGAAAAGCTGTTTGCGCAGATGCACAAGAATGCGAGCCGGGTGGCTGATTTCCTGCACCTGCCGAGCAACTCGGTGGTGGAACTGGGCTCCAAGATCGAGCTGTAAATACTTTGAGTTAAATAGGCCTTTGGCTCTTTACCAGTAAGCGCTGATAGCTATTGATTTTGATGTGATGATGGGCTTCGTCATTCGCGCTTACGCGGAGTGCATCATTTTGGGTGGGGCTGGTGCCAGAATGCACGGATGCGCTTTTTCAAAGACTTGAGCCCTGCCGCCGTGGCCGCAGGCTTTGTGGCCGTGCTTGTGGGCTTTACCAGTTCGGTGGCCCTGGTGTTTCAGGCGGCGCAGGCGTTTCATGCCACGCCTGAGCAGATTACTTCCTGGATTTGGGCGCTGGGCCTGGGCATGGGTCTGTGCTCGCTGGTCCCGTCGCTGATTCTGCGCATGCCGGTCATGGTGGCCTGGTCTACCCCAGGGGCGGCGGTGCTGGCGACCGCCGGGCTGGCGGGCGGTTTCTCCATGGGGGAGGCGATCGGCGCCTTTATTGTCAGCGCGGCACTCATCATTCTGGTGGGGGTGACCGGCTGGTTCGAGCGCATCATGAACCGCATCCCCATGGAAATCGCGTCGGCCCTGCTGGCCGGCGTGCTGGCCAAGTTCGGCATGCAGGCTTTCTCTGCGGCCGAGACCAATCTGTCCCTGGTGCTGGTCATGCTGCTTGCCTATCTGCTTTCGCGGCGTATGGCGCCTCGCTATGCGGTCATCATCACCCTGCTGGCCGGAACCGCCTGGGCGGCGCTGAGCGGGCAGATGCAGTGGTCGGCCGTGCATGGCGGGCTGGCCATGCCGGTCTATACGGCTCCCGAGTTCTCGCTGCAGGCGCTCATCAGCCTGGCGTTGCCCCTGTTTGTCGTGACCATGGCTTCGCAGAATCTGCCGGGAGTGGCGGTGATACGTGCCACAGGCTATCCGATACCCGTCTCCAGGGTCATCAGCATGACGGGCGTGGCGACCTTGCTGCTGGCGCCGTTTGGCGGTTATGCCCTCAACCTCAGCGCCATCACGGCGGCGATCTGCATGGGAGACGAGGCGCATGAGGATAGGGACAAGCGCTATACCGCTGCTGCCGTTTGCGGACTGCTATATATTTTGATAGGTGTCTTTGGTGCGGTGGTCACCGGTCTGCTGACGGCCTTTCCCAAGGAGCTGGTGGCCTGCATCGCCGGACTGGCCCTGCTGGGCTCCATAGGCGGCGGCATGGCGACGGCCTTCAAGGAGGAAAAGCACCGAGAGGCAGCGCTCATCACCTTTCTGGTCACGCTCAGCGGCGTTGTCATCGCAGGGGTGGGCTCAGCCTTCTGGGGTGTGGTTGCAGGCAGCCTGGCCCTGCTTGTCCAGAGCCTGCGTGCGCGCAGGACCTGAGTATCTGCCGTCATATTGTGGTGTTTTGCCCGGCTGGGCATGATGCCGGTATCTACCTCTACCGCTAGAGTTTTCACCATGCAAATACTGTTTGTTGCCGATCCGCTGGAATCCTTTGTCATCTACAAGGACTCCACCTTTGCCATGATGCGTGAGGCTCAACGCCGAGGACACCAGATCGTGGCCTGCGAGCCCCGCCATGTCTCCTGGCAAAGCGGCGGCAAGGTCATGGCGCAGGTGCGCCATATCAGCCTGACCGGGGAGCAAGACCGCTGGTTCGAGGAGACGCGAAGCGCTTTGACGGCACTGGCAGATTTTGATGCCATCGTCATGCGCAAGGATCCGCCCTTCGATTCCGAGTTCTTCTACGCCACGCACATGCTCAGTCAGGCCGAGCGTGAGGGCGCCAAGGTCTTCAACAAACCCAGCGCACTGCGCGAGCATCCCGAAAAGCTCGCCATCATGGAGTTTGCACAGTTCATCTCGCCGACACTGGTCACGCGCAGCGCCCAGGACATCCGTGCTTTTCATGCAGAGCACAAGGACATCATCCTCAAGCCGCTGGACGGCATGGGGGGGATGGGCATCTTCCGAGTCGGCGAAGACGGCCGCAATTTAGGCAGCATCATCGAAACCCTGAATCAGGGCGGCTCCACCAGCGTCATGGTGCAGAAGTTCCTGCCCGACATCGTTCATGGCGACAAGCGGGTGCTCATCATAGGCGGCAAGCCCGTGCCGTTCTGCCTGGCACGCATTCCGCAGGGCAATGAGGTGCGCGGCAATCTGGCGGCTGGCGGCAAGGGGATTGCCCAGCCATTGGCGCAGCAGGACAAGGCAATTGCCGAGTTCATTGGGGAGCGTTTGGTGCAGCGTGGCCTGCTATTGATCGGACTGGATGTGATTGGTCACAACGTCACCGAGATCAATGTGACCAGTCCCACCTGCTTCCAGGAGATCTTTGATCAGACCGGCTGCGATGTGGCGGCACTGTTTGTTGATGCACTGGAGCAGGCAGCTAGCGCCTGAGAAGCGACAAAGAACCCCGGCAGGCCTTGCCTGCCGGGGTTCTTTGTCTGGATGTTCGTGTGGATGTTGCCTGGCCTGCCAAAATCTGTGTACAATGCAAGGCTTCACTGAGCGAAATGCAAATTTTTGCTAGCCGATCCGAAAGAAATCAGGCGGCAAAGTTGTGATAGAATTCAAGGCTTCGCTGATCGCAGCAAGCAACGAGATTCAAGATCGGTTTTTCCGGTTTTGCACTCGGTTCCTTAAAAAAATACAGCCGATAAGCGTGGGCGTTTGAGGGCAAGCAGCCAGTTCT
>NZ_JAEIJE010000059.1:0-816 GCF_016772095.1 Comamonas sp. NyZ500
CAAAGACACCGGCCCCGAAGGCCGCCCCACCTACGGCAGCTACACCTGGGCAGACACCAAGCCACCCCGTGGCGGCCCCACACCCCGTGCCGATGGCTACGTCATGGGCAGCGAAGGGCACGACTTCATCCTGCCGCCCATGCCCCCCGTGCGCAGCACCGACATCCACCGCGCCGACAGTGTGGCCGCCAACAACGCCATTCGCTCCTGCTTCTGGCCCGGCCCCAAACTGCGCCCCGGCTTCTACACCACCGACCCGGACGACTACGGCCTGGAGAACCAGTTGCCCGACACCGGCAACACCTTCAGCACCGCGTGGTTCAAGATTCCTGAGGGCGCAAAAATCGTCATGAAGGGCGACTTCCCCGCCATGCGCCACTGGAGCTACACCACCTACTCCACCAACGGCGTGCCGCGCGACGTGATTGACGACGTGGCCATCGACCCCGATGCCGGCTCCTTCAACCCCTTCCGCCCCGGCGTGGCGCGCGATGCCAAGCCGCGCAAATACGCCGTCGCCATCATGAACGGCGACCCACCCAGCCCCCGCCCCGCCAACACCGTGTACACCCGCGCCCCGGCCATGACCGACATCGGCATGCACATGCGCAACTACGTACCCGACCGCAGCGTGGACTGGGCTGGTGGCGTGGGCGTGCCCCAGGTGGAACTGCACCTGGCCGACGGCAAAGTGCTCACCGGCCAGGAAGCCTGCGATGCCACCGCCGCCCCGCTGCGCGAGAAGCAAGTGCCGCTGCCCATCCCCACCAAAAACTGGGTGGCGCTGACCCGCCTGCCCTGGATGCCCGCCGACCA
>NZ_JAEIJE010000060.1:0-750 GCF_016772095.1 Comamonas sp. NyZ500
ACGGATAGGAAATTCAACCGCATGAGGCCAAGTATGGCACGAGTTTTGGGCCTCGAAACACGTTCGGCCAAGGAAGGTTGAGCGCTCGCTTGCCGCTCAATGGCAAGAGCTTGGGAGGCAGTATGCATTTGGGCCTGGCGCGCGCGCAGCTGCTTCCCCGCAGCGATGGATACCGCCGCTTCACTGGGTCACCAATTGACGCGCTGGTCTACCTCGTCGGGTTGAGCTGCCAGATCCCAATCCGGCTCGCCTTGCGCACCATCATCCACCGGCGCGTCGCAGCCCTCCCACAGCGGTGGCCCGCGTGCCGGGGTGATGTGCGGGGGGGCAGACTCCACCCCGATGTGGTTCAGGATGTGGCGGATTTCGGCGCTGTGGGTGATGAAGGCAATGATGCGCATCTGCCCACCGCACATGGGGCACAGCAGCGGAAATGCCTCGTAGATGCGGGCAATCAGCACCGCCCACAAGTAATGCGCCGCTCGCTTCGGGCGTGCTTCAGGTTCGGGTGTGGGTGTGGCCGCGTTGCCCGGCGCCGCCACCCCAGGTACGCCCGCGCCAGGTTGTGCAGTCTCCACCGTGGCTGGTTGCGACGCAGCAGGCTGAGCCAGCGCCGTTACCGCCGCTCTCAGCGGCGAGTTTGGTGCCAGCACACCAAAGTAGCGGTGCCGGTGGGTGCGTGGCGGTGGCACCAGCGCGGCGATGCGGTCGATCAGTTCCAGCGGTGTGAGGTGCAGCTCATCTGCCTTG
>NZ_JAEIJE010000061.1:0-722 GCF_016772095.1 Comamonas sp. NyZ500
ACCGCGCCGCCGCAGTGGGCGCAGGTGGTGACGTCGATGGAAAAGACCCGCTTGAGCCGTTGCGCCCAGCTCATCGCACGGCGCTTCTGCTCGGGGCTGCGCGGTTCGTCGTGGGCGCTGACGTCCACCGGCACTGCATCGCTCGCAGGCCGCTTGCCGCGCCCCGATGGCGTCAGCTGCGCGCGCAGGTTTGCATTCGGGGCGAATACGCCGTGGAAGCGGGTGAGATGCGCGCGAGGTGGCGGGACCAGTGCCGCCAGCTTGGCGATGAAGTCCACCGCATCCCATTCGACATGCGTGGTCCCATTGCGCCACGGCGTCTTGAGCTGGTAACGCACCCTACCCTGCGGTGAGATCGACAGCCGCTGCTCGCTGATCGCCGGGCGCGTGATGTAGCGGCACAGCTTTTCGAGCTTGTGGCTCTCGTGTGCTTCCGCGGCCACGCCGGCATGCAGCGAGAAGCCGCCGACCTTGCCGGCATCGCCCTCCAGCGAGCCTGCGTCACCGGGCAATGTTTGCAGCGTGACGACCTTGCGGCCAGCGTCGCGACCGGTGGCGATGCGGTAGGTCATCGAACTCATCCGCAGCCCATCCATGCCGTCGTCGCTACCCGCGCTGTCGGACAGGAACACGGATTCGTCTTCGCCTTCGAGCCAGCCGCGGCGCGACAGGTGCCGGCACACGCGATGCGCGATGGTGTTGGCGAGCTGCGTCAGTTGCGC
>NZ_JAEIJE010000062.1:0-693 GCF_016772095.1 Comamonas sp. NyZ500
CGGCCAACAGCGGTCCCCTGTATTTGTAGCGGCAAGAAAGTGAAGCTCTGCCGAACAGGTAACTGCTTCGGGTTGTATCCTGTCCGCTTGGGCAACCAAGGTACAGACGCTCATCTAAACTGCCACGACTTCACTCAATGAGGTTAAACCGTCTTATGACCGAATCCCGGGAATCCAACTTTGCTGCAGTAGAAGCCGATCTCTCATACAGTTTTGGAGGCGAGATCAAAATTGGGGGGAATTACGTTTCTGTAATTCGACATGACAATCAAGTGTTCATCAGCGGCCAGATTCCACGCGTTGGAAATGATGTGGTGGTCACAGGCAGGGTCGGTGCAGATGTATCGGTAGCGGATGCGCAGCGTGCGGCTAAGGTTTGCGTCATGCGTGCATTGGCATTACTGCGGCAAGAACTTGGATCACTTGATAGGGTTCTTCGCATTTTGCGAATCACCGTTTTTGTCCAATGTTCAAAAGACTTTAGCCTCCAAAGTGAAGTTGCAGATGGGGCTTCAGAAGTTCTTTACGCGGTACTTGGTAATGCTGGTGTCCACACACGCACATCTGTCGGGGTCTATCAACTTCCCAAAAATGCAGCTGTAGAAATTGACTTGATTGCTGCAGTTGAATAGCTTTTCAAATCTCTGCCAATTACCTCGGTGAAGCCGGAGCCCACTGGCTGCAATGGGTCGT
>NZ_JAEIJE010000063.1:0-669 GCF_016772095.1 Comamonas sp. NyZ500
CTTTGACTTGAGCCGCAAGGCTCAAGATGTGGATCAGGTTTTGTTTCTCTCCTTCTTCATGGGCGGTTGTTGGACTGCACTGCTGTGCTTGAAGCGGTAGCTGTCGTTGCCTGTTTCCAGAATATGGCAGTGATGGGTCAGGCGGTCCAGCAGGGCCGTGGTCATCTTGGCATCACCAAACACGCTGGCCCATTCGCTGAAGCTCAGGTTGGTGGTGATTACTACGCTGGTGCGTTCGTAAAGCGTCGAGAGCAGATG
This sequence comes from Comamonas sp. NyZ500, assembly GCF_016772095.1. Classification (NCBI taxonomy): domain Bacteria; kingdom Pseudomonadati; phylum Pseudomonadota; class Betaproteobacteria; order Burkholderiales; family Comamonadaceae; genus Comamonas; species Comamonas sp. NyZ500. Next base: position 259 of record NZ_JAEIJE010000063.1, read on the forward strand.
AAACAGTAGCGCACCGCCAGATGAGCTGAAGGGCAGATAGCCCAGCTCATCGAGAATCACCAGATCCGTATGCACCAGCCTGTGGGCGAGCTGTCCGGCTTTGCCTTGCACTTTCTCTTGCTCCAGCGCATTAACCAACTCAACAGTAGAGAAGAAGCGCACCCTTTGACGGTGGTGCTCAATGGCCTGAATACCCAGTGCTGTAGCAATGTGCGTCTTGCCCGTGCCAGGCCCACCGACAAGCACCACGTTGTTAGCCTTCTCGATGAACTCACAGCGATGAAGGCTGCGTACCAAGGCTTCATTGACCTCACTGTGTGCGAAGTCAAAGCCTGCCAGATCTCTGTAGACCGGGAACCTGGCGACCTTGAGTTGATAGGCAATGGAGCGCACTTCTCGCTCAGCACTCTC
>NZ_JAEIJE010000064.1:0-637 GCF_016772095.1 Comamonas sp. NyZ500
CATCTACACAAAAATTCCATGCCCAGACGCGCCTGCCTACCCTACACACCTAACCCGCCCGGACGCACTTGCCTACCCTCTCTTCTCTACGCCACCTTGTACGATTCGAACGCGCTTGCCTACCCGGCGCCGCACCCAACCCGGTCGCGAATGCATTCACTTGTCCAGAACTGCAAGCTTGCCCAAAAATTGCTCGCCTACCCGGTCGCTCCTGCCCCGCCGCCGCTCGGTCGGTCGCTCTTGCCTACCCTACCTACCGCAGCCACCAAGACTTGCAAAGGCCCGGCCCGGCCGTGCCCGCGTACACTGCGCCGGTCGACGCTTCCCCGGGCATGTGCCATGCATAGCCACCGAGCCTTCTGCAGGCTGGCTGCTGGTACGGCAGACCCCTTATGCCCGGCCCGCCCGCGCCCCCAGGGCAACGTCGTCCAAACCCGGGAGATGCTGAACTTGACCAAGTCCCCTTCCTGTCCCTGCTTACCCTGCACTTTCCCTCCGGCAAGGCGCTTTCGCCCTCTCGGGCTCTGGCAACCAAGTCTCGGGGGGACCCCCCAGTAAATGCCCGCTTGTTAGGCGGACCCTTCCACTGGGAAATCTAGGCGAAGGAGGGCTTACCCTCAGCAGATCGTAACAACAA